>DASTKD010000594.1:0-51966 GCA_035716135.1 Ktedonobacteraceae bacterium | reverse complement strand
GCTCAGGATGACAGGGCCGATTTTGATTGGAAATGTTCATTAGTTCCTATTAGAGAGAGACAATATTGCTCCCTTTTGCAAGTAACTTTACCAGAGGAAAGGGGAAGTGCAGATAGCACGGGGGTATCACAGAGGTATCATTTTGTCCAATTGGCAGACTGAACAAAAAAGTGACAGAGCTGTCTATGGTAATTTTCAAAAAGAATGTACGCGGGAGCTTTGATGTTTTGAATATATCTGCGTCTATCATGGTGGAAATCATGAGAAATTTGTGATAAGCAGGCCAAAATTTAGAATAAATTGAGAAATTATCATCAAATTGTAAGAAGCTGTACATAATCTTCGCGTATGCTATGCAAGGAGCATGTCACATGCTATTCTGGTAGGTCCAGCTGTTGAGAAAAACTCTCGATATGAAAGGATGTGCAGCTATGATAGCAACTATTGACACGATAGGTGACGCGGATGTTCCGCTACTGGTGCAGCGCGCCCAGGCGGGCAGTATGGAGGCTTTTGATCTGCTTGTAAGGCGTTACGAAGGCCCTGTTTACAGGTATTTGGTGAGCTTGCTGGGAAATCATGAGGATGCCAGCGATTATGTCCAGCAAGTATTTTTCAAAGCGTGGCTTAACCTGGCAAGTCTTCAGCATAGCGCGTATTTCAATGTCTGGCTTTTTTCGATTGCCAGGAACTTGATGCGCGATCACTGGCGCGCAAAGAAACTATCATGCGTGTACCTGGAGGAATTGGTCGGCGATAGTCTTGATCTGAGTACATGCGGCCCCGAAGAACGCACTGCCACTTTTGAATTGATGCGCCTGGCACTGGCAGAACTTGCTCCCAATTTGCGCTATTGCCTGGTTTTGCGCGTCGTTTGCGGGTATCATCCCTGTGAAATCGCCTGCATGATGGGTATCAGAGTAACCAGCGTCAGTACGTATATCAGCCTGGCGCGCAAGCAATTGCTCCTTATATTCAAGCGCCTGCTGAGTGATGAGTAATGTAGCGTATGATTGCTTTGCCCGTCTCTATTGACAGTGCATTTTGTAGCAATTATGCTTTTACTGTATCTTTTTGCTTCCGCGCTAAGGGAGAGAACAGGAGCATATCTCATGCATTGGTTCAGATACGCGCTCATGCCACGCTTGCGACACAGGGAGTGGTGGAAACTTCTCTTGATCGATATCCTCGTTGCCATACTCTTTGTGGCAATCGTCACCGTTCCAGCGTATTTACTGCACCCACGCGCGCGCGTCGCTCTTGCAACGGTACTCCTTGTGTACCTTATTATTGTACTTCTTCTGGCGCGAAAAAGTACCAGGGTTGCCATTCTAGCCGCTGTGCTGGCTTGCCTGGCTTTTGATTTCTTCCTGCTCGCCCCGATCTATTCCTTCTGGCTGGCTGATTGGCAAGATGCATTAGATCTTTGTGTCTTCCTGGTTGTAGCATCACTGGCAAATTGGATTTTTGCGCAGCACCGTAAGCTGGTGAAACAAACAAAACAGCTCAATGATTTGGAGAACATTCGTTTTGAGGAGCGTTTGCAGGAGCAAAAAACCGAGGTGAACCGCCGTGACGATGAATTTCGTGCCGTGTATGATGTTATAAGGTATGTCACCAGAGAACAGAAAGATCTGAAAGAGCAATTGAGGCAGATGGCACAGACTGTCGCCGGTACTTTTTACTTCTGCGGCATACGAGGCTGCGCGTTTTATCTCCTGGACCCGGATGGAGCCGCCTCGATGTGGACGGTGTCCTCCGGGGGAAATAATATGCCGGAACTTTCTCCCGGCGATGAAGCGAGTGTGAGATGGGTTATGAAGCATGGTCAATCGCTCACATTGCCTGACCTTCCTCTCGTTTCTCACACAAAAAGTAGTTATCTGCGCAGAGTTGTCATCAACAATGCGGATAGCGAACTGTGCGAGCATAAATGCACCTATCTGATGCCCCTGTTCTCCGGCTCCGGCGGGCAGACACTGGCGGTCATGCGTCTCTATGTGCAAGAAACTTCCCATGTCGAACTGACGGCAATTAAGAGCATTCTCAGAGGTGAAACAGATTTCACCGGTATCCATGCAGAGCTTTTTTCACATTTGTGCGACCAGACCGTCTTTATGATAGAGCAGTCATTGATTGAACGCGCTTTGAATCTGCGCCAGGAATTGCAGAGACGCGCTGAGGAGTTGCATACAGCCATTATTTCTTCTGTCTCGCATGATTTTAATACACCATTGACATTAATAAGGGGTGCGGCCAGTGGCTTGCTCAACCAGGTTCATCCCTGGGAAGACGAAGCCGCATATCGTATTGCATTGCAAGATATTGTCAGCGAAACAGAATGGTTGGAGCGCATTGTTGACAGGATGCTGGCTCTCTCGCGCATCGACCATAATGCTCTTACCCCTGAATGGGAATTGTATCCAATTGAAGAAGTCGTGCTTTTAGCTCTGGACGAGGGACACCTGCGCTCCCTGAAGCAAGGGCGGCGTATTGAGAGAACTATCCCTGATGGTGTTCCTGCGGTGGAGTTGGACCCGGTTTTGATCGCTCAAGTACTGGCGAATTTAATCGAGAACGCGATTCGCCATACACCGCCGGAGTCGCCGATTGAAGTGAGCGCGCAGGCTGCTAAGAACGAAGTACTGGTCAGCGTTGCTGATCGCGGACCGGGTATTCCGCGCTCAGAAATGGAGCGTATCTTCGAGCCGTTCTATCGCATACAGCGTCAGGTTGAGGGGGTAGGAGCAGCGCAAGGGTCGGGTCTGGGGCTGGCCGTATGCCGGGGTTATGTGAAAGCGCATGGGGGGCGTATCTGGGTTGATAACCGCGAAAATGGGGGAGCCATTTTTCAATTTACGTTGCCAATCAACACATAGGAGCGTCGCAGCATGAAAAAGATTCTGGTGGTCGAAGACCGTGATACAACTATGCGGCAGTTAAAGCAGAACCTGGAACGCGAGCGCTACGAGGTGTACACGGCTCAACGGGGACGGGAAGCATTGGACATCATCGCGCATCACCATGTTGACCTGGTATTGCTAGACCTCAAATTGCCAGATATGAGCGGGTTGTGCGTATGTAACGAGTTCCGTTCGGTCTATCCAACTTTACCCATCATTATTGTCTCGGTCAAAACGGGTGAGCGCGAAAAGGTGAGCGCACTCGAGCAGTGCGCCGATGATTATGTTGCCAAACCGTTTTATATGAGTGAACTGCTGCAACGGATTAAGAATCAATTTCGACTTGCGGCACGTATGCGTGCAGGCGCGGAGCGTCGTAGCTTCAAAGCTGGACCATTGGAAGTGAATTTCGCCGAGCGACAGGTGAAGGTCAATGGTGAAGATATAAACCTGACCTATACCGAATATGAATTGTTATATGTGCTGGTGACGAATGCAGGCAGGACAGTCACCTATGAAATCATCTACTCGCAGGTGTGGGAGGATGAGGATATTTCTGAGCGCAAAAACATCCACGTCTACGTCAATCGCCTGCGCAAAAAAATCGAGACTCCTGCTGGCTGTCACTTCATCCACAACGAACCCAAAATCGGTTATCGCTTCCAGTCGAGCGAATAAGCGCATTCTTTACGGGTTGATGAAGAACTTGCCCATGCCAGCAGCGCGTTTCAGGGCGCGAAATTGCAGGGTTTTCACGTTGGCTTCTGACACACCCATTGTTTCAGCGGTTTCGCGGATAGAGAGATTGAGCAGGAAACGGCAGCTCAGCACCTCTCGATAGCGCTCGGGTAAAGCCTGCAAGAGGGTTTGTACGTGTTCGGATGCATGATCGTTTGACTCCAACACCACATCTTCAGTGGGGCCTTCCCAACCGGCTTCCAGTCGTACTTCTAATGAACTGTTTTGGGCGCGATAATAAGCTCGCCAGTAGTCGGCGATGGTGGTATGCGCGATCTGAAAGAGCCAGTTGCGCACGCTACGAGTACTGCGCTCAGAATCGAGAAAACGCAGGGCCTTGACGAATATTTGTGAGGTCAGGTCCTCGGCTTCTTCCCGGTTCCTTAGACTTTTATAGACAAAGCGATACACGCTGCCCAGATTCTCCTGGTAGAGTGCCTGGAACTCTGCAATGCCAGGCTCATCCCGTTGTTGTGTTGCGCATGTTGGCATGAGTTGTTATCTCTTTTGACACTGACTGAACCATTGAATGAGAGAAGTGTAACCGCAAATGGATGCGCAAAACATCGGGAGAAATTCGCATTTCGAGAAGAATTTCGGGCGTTTTCGGGCCAATGTGTTATGCGAAGAAATACCTATAACGGGTTCAGGCCAGCCCGTGACGTATGGCAAAGGCCACGGCGGCTGCGCGGTTTTCGCTGCTCGTTTTGTTAAAGATGTGGGTGAGATGGTGAGCGACCGTTTTTTCGCTAATCTTTAACTTGCGCGCAATCTCGCCGCTGGTCAGGCCCTCTACTACCAGGCGCAATACCTCGACTTCCCGCGCCGTCAGCCCGGCGGGATTGGCTGATGATAGAGTGGCGGCGGGAGCGGTCGCTGGAAGCGGGACAGGGACGGTCGCTGGCGTAACTCTCACACGCCCCTGCGCTGCGAAGGCTTGCTCTGGTGTCATAGAGCGTCCCTCTCTCCACGCGGCTGTAAAGTCTTGCTCTCCCAGGCGGGTACGCGCGGTGGCAACCGAGCGTTCGTAATCTGCGCGATCGATGGGAGGGAGAGCTACTTTAATGCTTTCCCGCAGAGCCTCTGCCGCGCCCCACAGTTGCGCGGCCCACGCTGATTGATTCTCTTCAACGGCCATGCTGGCCCGCCCTTCCAGGCAGGCAGCAATCAGCAGCATATGATTCGTGTCCCTGGCAATCTCCCGGCTCTCGTCATACAGGAGACGCGCTTCTGTTCGCTCTCCCTGTGCTATAGCAACTCGTGCCAGCATTGCAAGCGACTCGCCAAGTACCCTGCGTTGCCCTATCTCCCGGTAGAGCTGGATACTCTCTTCGAGCCGCAAACGAGCGATAGCAGTATCTCCCTGGCTGAAAGCGATCTGTCCAGAGAGGGCGTATATATTTGCTATGCCCTCTTTCTCGCCCAGCTCATTGTAAAGCGCCAGTCCTTCATCGAGCAGTGCGTGCAGTACCGCCTGGTCGCCCTGGGAAGTAAAAAGGAGTTGTGCCAGGCGCAAGAGCAGGGTAGCAGTGCCGCGTTTGTCGCCTGACTTTCTGTGTACTGCCAGCCCCTCCTCGAAGTGGGCGCGCGCGCTGGCATACTTTTCTTCCTGCATATCGAGCAGACCCACATTGGCGAGCGACCAGGCGATGCGTTCCCTGTCGCCCATTTCTCGAAAGACGGCCAGGGCTTCTTCCGCCCGCGAACGCGCCGCCACTTTATCGCCTTTCATCCAGGGAACCACGCTTAAAAGAAAGAGCGAAAGGGCGATGCCTTGCTGATCTCCCAATTCCCGGAACAAGAGCAGGCTTTCCTGGCAGTAGGCTTCGGTTCGATCATAATCATTCTGGGTAGAGGCCAGCGTTCCGGCGGCGATCAAGGCTCTCGCCCGCGCCTGTACCGACACCACGATGCCTTCGCTCGCTGACAATGCGCGTTCTGTAAAGATCTGCCCCTCTTGCAGGTGTCCATGCATCTGCCAGAACCGCCGCAGCGCTCCTGTCAGGCGCAGGGCTATTTCCATGCTGCGCTGCGTTTCGTTGTAATCATCATCATGCTGTAGCGACCAGTCTAATGCCGCGCGCAGGTTATCGTGTTCCCGCTCAAGGCGCTCCAACCAGATTGCCTGCCGGGGACCGACCAGTTCCCGTTCCGATTCCTCCGCCAGTGCCAGGTAATATACGGCATGGGCATAATGGATCATGCGCTCTTCGCCATTCGCTTCGAGCATTTCCAGGGCATATTCGCGGATAGTTTCTAACATGACGAGTCGCGGTTCGTCTCCCTGCTCGATTTGTCGCAGCAGGCTCTTATCGATCAGGGAGGATACACCATCCAACACCAGCGCTGCTCTATCAGGATAGGTGCTATAAAGCGACTCGATTGCTTCTAATGAACAACTGCCGACGAAAACGGCGATGCGACGAAAAATTTGTTGCTCGACGGCATTGAGCAGGTGGTAGCTCCAGCCGATGGTATTGCGCAGGGTCTGATGACGCTCAGGCGCGTTCTGCCTGCCGCTGGTCAGTATATTCAGCGGGTGAATCAAGCGTTGGAGGAGCGCCTGTGGCGGCAGCAATTTGACGCGCGCGGCTGCCAGTTCAATCGCCAGGGGCAAACCGTCCAGTCGCCGGCAGATCATGGCGATGGTTTGTACATTGGCGGTAGTGACATCGAAGTCGGGCTTGATCGCCATCGCTCGTTGTAGAAAGAGCGCGATGGCGGCATATTGTGTGAGTTCATGTACAGGCAACGGAGATGCGCTGCCGGGCAAGGCCAGGGGCGGCAACGGAAATTCATGTTCGCCCTGAATGTGGAGCGCTGAGCGGCTGGTAACGAGTATTTTCAAAGGCGGGCAGGTGGAAAGCAGTTCAGCAATCTCAGGTGCGGCGCTTACTACCTGCTCGAAGTTGTCGAGCAGCAGCAGACAACGCTTCTCGCGCAGGGACGTTTTTAGATAATTCATGTGTTCTGTCGGCGGCTGTTGTCTACCTGTGTATCGATGTTGCAGGCCGAGCGTGTGCGCAATGGTGGGAATAACGAGCGCGGGATCGTTGATCGAGGCCAGGGGAACAAAATACACGCCTTCGCTGAAAGCGTGCAATAATTCGGCCCCGACTTCCAGGCTCAGGCGCGTTTTGCCGATGCCGCCCGTTCCTGTGATGGTGACAAGGCGCACATCTGAGCGTTGTAGCAGGTTGCAAGCGGCTATTAGCTCTTGCTCTCGTCCGATCAGCGAGGTAAGCTGGGCAGGCAGATTGCTAAAATAGGTACCGGTGGCCTTGAGGGGATGCGTGTACTCTGGCGATCCAGCTTTGCTGGCCTCCTCCAGTGCCTGCGCGAAATCTTGGATGCGTTCAAAGCGTTGCGCGGGGTTCTTCGCCAACGCTTTCAGAATCACCTGCTCGATGGCGGGTGAGACGGTTGTAACACGCTCGCGTAATGATGGTGGAGGGACAAGCGAGTGTTTGACGGCGATTTCCGGCAGAGTGCCGTTGAATGGACGTTCCCCGCACAGCCATTCATAGGTCACGATGCCCAGCGCGTATTGATCGCTGGCCGGTAACGCGTGGGCCTGGAGTTGCTCCGGGGCCATGTAGGGAACCGTTCCGGCAGTATCCTGATCTGGGCGAGAGCGCACGCCAGGATACATGATGGCAATGCCAAAATCGCTCAACAACACTTCGTTGTTGCGACCTAACAACATATTTTCTGGTTTGATGTCGCGGTGTATAAGGTCTTGATCGTGCGCGAACTGCAATGCGTCAGCAATCTGCCGCACGTAGGACAGCACCGTTTCGAGCGCGAGGCGTGTTCCTTGCGGATGACGCTGGCGCAGATTGCCATTGGGCGCGTATTCCATCACAAGGAAAGGGGTGGTATCCTCGACACCAAAGTCCAATACCTGAACGATGTGAAGATGCCGTAAGTGCGCAATGACACGCGCTTCGTTAATGAAGTTTGCCAGGTCATTATCGGTGAGCCGCCCATGCAGCATTTTGATGGCGGCCTGGGTATGCAGGTGAACATGCTGCCCCAGGTACACATCGGCAAAGTTTCCTCGCCCCAATAGCTGTGTAAGACGATAGTTGCCGAGCTGTTGCCCATCGCGCTCTCCACTATCGGACATGCTTGCACCTCCTCACGGGTGCGCCGTTTTGTTGTGCCGTTTTTCGACCCCTGTTAGTTACCCCATTATAGATGAAACTACTATCCACATCAATATATGCATCCACATGGAAAAATACTCACAGATTCTCGATTTGAGGATAGAGTGCTGAACTCTGTAGTATATCTTATGCTAATGGTGAGAGCAATCATATTACCAGGGACTCACGGTATTTTCGCTTTCGCCTGCGCAGCAAGAATGCAACACGAGGGACGAACAGTGAACGTGAAGAGGTGTTCATCGAGCAAACGAGGCATCGCCTCGTTCACCCGTTCACGCAGGACAACCAGATCTCGCTTGAGTACGCGATCGGTCCGCCGGATGCCGTTCGACCTGCACCAGTCCGCGCATGGTGCGTGATCCTACCGAGGAGGCGAAAAGACGTTTCCAGGTGGCCTGCGCGTAGGATGGTGGAACAGACCGATTGCTCCGTGACCCTTGAGGTTTCACCCCCGCCCTGCTATAATTGCTGTTAGGGAACTGTTCGGAGGGTCCCTAACATCTGTCACTTTTCTCGCGGAGTGCTGTTTCATGGAGAAGACACCGCCAACCACCGGAGCGGTTTGCAATGGCTGTTTGGTGTATGAACAGCAGGGTCAGAACGTCGTCGTGCTGGTCGATACCCCGTCCTGGTACGCCTGGCTGGAAACGGCCACCACCTTCACCTTTACTGGCGAGGAGGGAACCTTTACGGCGCACAAAGCGCGGGCTGGGAATCGGCGGGGAGGATGGTACTGGCGAGCCTATCGGCGCAAGCGCGGGCGACTCTCGCGCTGTTACCTGGGCGTCTCCACCAATCTCACCCTGGCGAAACTCTGTGAGGTGGCCCGCCGCCTGGCGGGAGAGGCTGAGGATACGCCACCTCTTGTGCCGGTTCCCATCTCACCTCGAGGACGAACATCGACAGTGATCCTCCAGAGTACCATCACTCCCCCGCGTCTGCCAGTGCAGCATGTGGCGCGCCCCCGCCTGCTCGCGCTCCTGGAGCAGGGTCTGCGAGGACCAGTGACGCTGGTCTCGGCTCCTGCTGGCTCTGGCAAAACCACGCTGCTGGCCGAATGGGCTGCCACGGCCACGAAGCCGGTGGCCTGGCTTTCCTGCGAGGAGGCAGAGAACGACCCGGCGCGATTCCTTTTCTCGCTCATCGCTGCTCTGGCACGTGTCGATGCGCACCTGGACAGCGCGGCTCAGACGGATCGGCCCTGGCATCCCCACGAGCACGAACAGGTGCTGACTCGTCTCCTCAATGACCTTGAGCGCCTGCTCCAGCACGACACAGTTTTGATCCTGGATGACATCCACCATCTCACGAACGAGGCGAGTCAGGCCCTGCTGCTGTTTGTGTTGACCCATCTTCCCTCGCGCCTGTATTTGCTGCTCAGTACACGAGTGGACCCGCCGGGGCTTGCACGTTTGCGAGCAGGTCAGCAGATCTGCGAACTGCCCGGAGAGGCTCTGGGGTTTCAATCCGCCGAAGTTGAGGCGTTTGCGCATGCGATGGGGCTCCCGCTCAGCTCTGAGGCGATCCGTCTGCTGGAAGAGCGGACTGAGGGCTGGATTGCTGGCATCCAATTGCTGACGCTGGCCCTACGCGGACACATCGATGCTGCAGAAGTACTCCGGACGACAGGGGTGACTCATCGCTTTCTCCTGGATTATGTGTGTGAAGAAATCCTGCTGCGGCAACCACCGGAGATACAGCGCTTTTTGCTGCGGACCAGCATCCTGGAGCGACTCACCGGGCCGCTCTGCGAGAGCGTGACCGAAGAGCCTGATGGCCAGCTGAAGCTCGCAACCCTGCTCCAGGAAAACCTCTTCGTCAGTACGCTGGATGACACCGCTACCTGGTATCGCTACCATCCGCTCTTCGCCGAAACGCTGCGCACCCTCCTCCAGCAGCAGGAACCAGCGCTTGTGCCGGAGTTCTATCGTCGGGCTGGTCGCTGGTATGAACAGCACGGGTGGACAGAGGACGGCTGTGAATACGCCTTGCGAGCTTCCGACCTCCCCCACGCGGCACGCCTCCTGGAGGAGTTGGTGCCATCCTTAGTGGAGCAAGGCAAGCTTGTGCGCCTCGGCCGCTGGCTGGATCAACTTCCCCAGGAGTTGATCTCAGCTTCGGCATATCTTTCTCTCGCCTTGATCTGGACCCGGCCCCTGCACACGTCGCAGCCGTCTGATCCGGAGAGGGTCATCGAGCGCCTCACGGTGTTGCTCAAGACGCATGAAAAGGATGGTTCTGAGGCACAGGCCGATCTGCAACGGGAACTGGCGCTGCAACAGGCAACGTTGGCGCTGGCCCGGGGTGATATCCCGCAGGCACTGTCCCGCGCTGCGGAGATGACGCGTTCGCTCACGGGACCCGAAACGGCCTGGAGTCGGTTCACCCTCTGGCGTCAGCGCGTGCTTCTCGGGGCCGCCTATCGTTTGAGTGGGGATCTCCTGGCTTCAGAGCAGACCTTGCGACAAGCCTTGCCTGCTGATGGAAGCAGCCCCAATCTCCTGGTCGTCATGAGCCTCGATGATTTGTACGAGGAGCAGGGGCGATTACGTGAGCTGGGCCGGCTCTACGAGGATGTGTTGCGGTCGTTGCCTCAGCGCCGCAATTCACCACCCCTGCTTCTGGCACAAGCACATTGGCGCTATGGAGTCCTGTTGTACGAGTGGAATCGCCTGCAAGAAGCGGAGACCTCTGCACAGCACCTCCTTGAACTGGCTCCACGCCTGGATCTTGCTCATCCTACCCCTGAACTGACACTGCTCGGACTCGGGATACAGGCGCGCGTAGCCCTGGCGCAAGGCAACAGCGAGCGGACCAGACAGATCCTGGAGAGCGAAGCCCTGGATGTGGCGCAGTTTCCGATTCCCCAGGTGAGGAAAGCCCCGCTGATTCTGGTTCCAGTCCGCCTTGCCCTCGCCTGCGGTCAACTCGAGCCGGCCTTGCAGTGGGCCTCAACCTGTGGGTTACACTATGACGACCTGCTCACAAGCCCGCTGGGGAAGAGTCGCTACGTGGGCTATATCGCCCTGGCGCGGATCTTGATCGCGTGTGGTCGCGGCCATCCGAATGCCCTGGCGCTCTCTCAGGCACAGATTCTGTTGGACTGTTTGCTGGAGGTCGCTATGAGGACAGATGCTCATGGTCGGCGCATCGAGATCCAGATGCTGCGTGCGCTGGCGCTCCACGCCCAGGGCAAGACCAGGCAGGCGCTGACCACCCTGGGGCCAATTCTCGCGGCAGCCGAACCGGAAGGCTATCTGCGCCTGTTTGCCGATGAGGGAGAAGTGATGGCACACCTGCTCGCGCGGATGGCCCCGTTTACCACGGCCTCGTCTGACTACCTTCAGCGGGTCCAGGCAGCGATTGTCCCCGTGCAGCAGGGTCGGCTCGTTGCGACGACGAAACACGCATCCCTCTCGTCATCCTTTGAGCTGCTGAGTACACGGGAGCGCGAGGTCCTCCAGTTCGTGGCCGAAGGTCTCTCCAACCAGCAGATCGCGCAGCACCTGGTGCTCAGCCTGCACACCGTTAAGCTCCATATCAAGCATCTCCTGACCAAACTGGGTGCCACGAATCGCACCCAGGCCGTGGTCCGTGCGCGTGCCTTGCATATCCTCTCTCCCTTCTGAAGAGGTCATGATCCCCCAAAAATACCTCTTTGGAGGGAAGACAGCCTGGCTGTTTTGCGGTAGACTTCTCAGCAGAAGGTGAATAACAATATGTTATATGCCTCTGGCAAGCTGCCAGAGGCATATCGTCTGGCACCTTTCCCATCTGGGGACACGGCTCCCACGGACGAATGTCAGCCGTGAGAGGACCGAGCGTTCACCTGCTACCCTGGAGCACAGCTCAGCTTCTGTGCTCTTACATGAAAGGATGTTTCTCTATCATGCTCTCAGTCTCTCCTGTCGTGCAAGGCATCATCGTCGGCGCGGTGCTGGCGTTTCTCACGGCACAGATCATGATGAACGCGGTGGTGAAAGCCATGACAACGACCGTCAACGGGTGGAGTACCACCTTCAAATGCGGCCAGCCCGGCAATGGCATCCTCCTGCGGGCCGCATGCGCCAGAAACCTGCCCGCCGTCAATGTGGCGCAAGAGGCTGCCTACTGGACGACGACCATCGACAGCGCGGGGCGGCGGCTCTCCGGCCAGCGCGCTTACGTCCTGCATTTTCCTGCAGGACAACTTCCGCCCAACGATGCCTTCTGGTCACTGACCATGACCGATGTGGTCGGGTACATGGTGAGCAACCCCATCGATCGCTCCAGCGTCGGCTCTCGCTCCGGCCTCGTGCCGAACGCCGATGGCTCCATCGACATTTATCTTCAGCGCGCGGCTCCAGCCTCGCACGAGTCCAACTGGCTACCGGCACCGGCAGGCTACTTCAAGCTGATGCTCCGCGCGTATCTGCCCGGCCGTGCTATCCTCGACGGCGAGTACCACGTGCCGCCAGTCATGAAAGTGCAATGACATGAACAGGCTGATTCTGAAATACAAATATCCCATTACATTCGCCATCCTGGCAGTCCTCGCATGGGTCGTCTACAGGTATTTCTCGAGGGGGGGGAGCCAGCTCATAACGTTCGTCGTCGTGGCCGTCCTCGTATGGGGACTAGGCACGTGCGTTTTCATTTATTTTTGGCCGCCTATCACGTACAGTGCCTTCAAACGAGCGGTAGTTCAGCATGGGCTCGGCGGCGACCCAATCCCAGTCAATACGCTTTACGCGGTACCCAATCTCTCTTCGCCCTCGGCGTCAAACTCCAGCCTACTCGCAACAGGAACCAACGACGTGCTCTACGTCGGCGGCTTGCTCGACCTCTCTAAAGGGGCGCAGGTTTTGCACGTGCCGGACATGGCGGGCCGGTACTACAGCGTGCAGTTCACTGATCCCTCGGACGGCACTAATTTTGCCTACGTCGGCAAACGCACCACGGGAACCGAGGCTGGCGATTACCTCATGAGCGGGCCGGGCTGGAAAGGAGCCGTGTCGCAGGGAGTGACACAGATTGCTTCGCCGCACAATTCGGTACTCGTTATCGGTCGTGTATTTGTGGAGAGCGACAGTGATCTCTCGATCGCCTATGGGCTGGCGAAGCAGATCCAGCTCACCCCACTGAGCCGCTGGCAATCCAGCCACTAGCACTCCATTGAAAGACGGAGCTGCCATGGGAAAGATTCGACCCCTTTCCTCCCCGGAAAGGAGATGATGACGGTGTTCAAGGTGGCATTGGCGAATCTGGCGATCTGGGTGCGCGACGCTTATTTTCCAGCATCCTATGCGCAAGCCACCTGGAAACGTCTCTTCCCCTTTTTCCAGCTTCCCGGCACAGTCACCCACCATGCGCAGATGGTGCAGGTCGAACTGCGTCCGTTCAACGATCACGCACTCAATCGAGATCTGGTCATCCTGTGTGAACGGGTCAACCAGGCATCGCCACACCTGCCTGATGGGCGGCGGCTCTCATTGACTATTCGCCCAACCTGTTGTATTCTTGCTGCGCAGACGAGGGCAAAAATACCGTGACTTCCTGATTGCGTTAGAAAAGGACGATTTACGTATGGACACCATATTGCAATGCCTCACTCCATCTACGATTCCACAGGCTATGGATGCTAATAAGATAGCATATGGGGCCTTGCTGAGTACGCTGCCTCACGCAGCATTTCATGATGAGCCTGGGCTTTGCTGGTTTGAGACGGGCATCCCGAATGATCTTTTCAACGGCGTATTACAGACCAATATGGAACAAGAGGCGCTTCCAGCAACGATTGAGCGTGTACTGGCGCATTTTCAACGGCAAAGGCTTCCGTTTCAATGGCATATCGGACCAAACTCCCGGCCTGCTGACTTTGGAAATATGCTTGAAGCGTATGGAATTGGTCATGTGGAAGATGAACCAGGTATGGCGGTGGATTTACTGGCACTTAGTGAAGATCAACCGGTGCCGTTCAACTTTGGCTTCCATCCCGTCACGACAGAGCATTTGTTGCGCCAGTGGACGCGCGTATGGGGTTGTGGCGCTCCTGAAGAAGTCGTCCAGGATTGTTTCACTGTATACTCCAACCTGCTTTTTAGCCCGCAAAGCCCTTTGCGTATGTATCTTGGCACGCTTGCTGGAGAACCAGTTGCCACTGTCGCGCTGTTTTTGGGAGCCGGAGTAGCGGCCATTGAGCATGTCGTGACCATACCGCAAGTGCGACGGCAAGGCATTGGCGCGGCCATCACGCTCATGGCGGCGCAAGAGGCGCGCGCGCAAGGCTATCGTATAAGTGTCCTGACCTCTTCTTCGATGGGGTTCAATATTTATAGTCGGCTTGGTTTCCGGGAATACTGCACGTTCCGTACTTATGAATGGGGTTCGGCAACGTCTTCGTGATGTCGCGCCAGTTCTACAACAGTGTGATTGCGCGCGCTTTCTCGCGCCGCTTCAATGACCCGCAGGGTAATTACGGCATCGGCGGGATCAACGGGCGTTTTGCCGCCAGAGAGTAGTGCATCACGCAGCAGTGAGTAGAAGGTTTCATACGCGCCGGGCAGCGTTTCAACGGGGCCGTCGATATGGAGTTTGCCGACTTCCGCCGAGAGCCGTCCCCAGCGTTCGCGCGGCTCCTGTCCCCAGCCAGCGTCTCCCGGTCGCTTGCCAGCGTGCAGGGCATCCTCCTGCGGGTCAAGCCCCCACTTCTCATACATGCCGTGCAGTCCGGTGATGCGCAAACGGGGGCCAGGGATACGAGTAAGTACGCCCATCCAGAGATGCGCGCGCGTGCCGTTGGCGAATTCCAGCGCGACAAACGTGTCGTCGTCTACCTGCGCGCCGGGGCGTCGCTTATCAACTTCCGCATAGACGCGCAATGGCTGGCCGAAGAGCAGCAATGCCTGGTCGATCAGATGGCTGCCCAGGTCGAAGAGCAGCCCCCCCGCCTCGCCGGGATCGGGCAGTTCGCGCCACACGCCGGAACGCGGCTGCGGGCGGTAGCGCTGGTACCACGACTCGAAGCGCACAACAGAACCTAGCAAATTGGGTTCGCTCGCCAGCAACTGGCGAACGGTGAGGAAGTCGTTGTCCCAGCGCCGGTTCTGGAAGACGGTCAACAGCTTGCCTGTGCTTTTACTGACGGCTAGCAAGCGTTCAGCATCAGCTACCGATGGTGCCAGGGGCTTATCAACCACGACGGGCAGCCCTGCCTGCATCGCTGCGATGCCAAGTGGCACATGCGCGCGGTTTGGCGATGCGATAACGAGCAGGTCATAATTGGAAGCGTTCTGCCAGACTTCCTCGACTGATGAAAGGATGGCTGCGTCTGGAAAATCCGCGCGTGCGTGCTGTTGACGTTCAGCGTTACTCGTCACAATGGCTGATACGCTCATACCGCTGGTTGCTGCGATAAGTGGCGCATGAAATACCGAGCCTGCAAGCCCGTAGCCGATGATGGCAACCCGTAACGGGCTGGCGGCGCGTTCGGGACTGGTTGATGATGACATAGCTTACCTCATGGAATTTATAGGTTCTGCTCTATTGTATCTTATTCGTTACCCTACATACTGCGGGCTGCCAGTAATCTCCAGTGTTAATTGACCATTCATAACGGACAGGATGCGTTTCTCTCCGGTCATATTGGTGATGGTAATAGAGGTTCCACTCGCAGGCAATATTATGGTATGGGGATTGTCCGTTGTCCATACCACCTGTTTTCTGGCCGGGCCGTTCGTGAAAAGCAGGGCATAGTCTGCATTGGAGGGGAGAGATATGCGTTCGCTGAAGCTGAAATTGGCGAGTTCCCGTGTCAGCGTCTGCGCGGCGAAGTAGGCCATTTTAGGCTGGTCGGTGTAGGTGACAAGACCAAAGTTGTCTTCTATTTGCTTTGGGTCTGGCCCGTCATGCCAGTTATACCAGATGGTTAGCGGAAGATTGTTCAGCAGGTTGATGAGATACAGGCGCGCGAAGTATTGCGCTTGCTGCTGTTCTGAAACCCAGGTCAGGGAGTAGCCCCATTCGCTACAAATTACGGGCATAGTAGCTTTTTCCGGCGGCGCATACCGGCTAATCAGGGTACGCAAGCGAAGATAGTCAGATGTGGCGCTCTCTGGTGGCTCCAGGCGATAGGGGTGAACGCTGATGGCATCTAGCAGCGCTGGTAAGCCCAGCACGAAGCAGCGTTGCAAGAAGTTCCAGGCATCTTGATACTTTGGTTCGAGACCTACCAGAGCAGGTCCAACAATGGTCGCGTGTGGGTCGGCCTGGCGTATGGCTTCGATAGCTGTTTTCGCCAGCGCCATGTAGCTATCGGGGTCGGGTTTGGGATACCAGAAGCGGGGGTTGTCCGGCTCATTCCATATCTCCCATATCACGCCGTCCGTTTTGAAGTGTGCCGCCGCGACCGCCGCGAAACGCGCAAAGGCTTGCCGCGTCTGGTCCGTCTGTGGTCCAACTTCGGTCAAAGGCAGCGAGTGGGTATTGTCATAGAGAGGGTTGTTATAGTCCAGGATGAATAGCGGGCGTATGCCGCGAGCGGCGAGCGCGCTAACGATCGGTTCATAAATGGAAAAGTCATATTGACCGTGTGCCTGTTCGACCAGGCTCCAGAGCATGTCTAAACGGGCGAAGCGAAAGCCGGCATCTGCCAACTTCATCACTATCGCCTGGGTATCAGTAGCAGAGAACTGGACATTGACGCCCAGACCCTCCGGTACAATACTCGCTGGCAGCCCGCGCGGTGACCCGCTCCCAGGCGTTTGTGTAAGCAATCCAGCATTTTTGTGAGGTTGTCCTCCGTCTCCGCAGCCAGCAAGAGACGAGACGCTGCCGAGTCCTGCCGCCACGCTGGCAACTTTCAAAAATGTTCTGCGTGAAAGCTGGTAGTAGGATCGCAAGGGATCACCTGTACGTTTCTAGCACCCTTTCGAGATTTTCCGCCATCCAGTTCTGACCATATGCTATTGTAGCATTCGCTGGCTGTTAAAACCTCGGCCCAACCGTGAAGTAGCCTGTATTGGATAAACAGGGGCCGGTACTACTGCTACAAAAGTTCCCTTTCAGCAGGCTGGAGGCTTGTTGAAACGCACCGTAAAAAAAGAGTGGGGTCTGACCGGAAGGTTGCTGCACTGTAAAAGAAAAATTGCCCTGCAAGTCATCGCTTCCATTCAATATATATACCCCCTGCGGGGATGTTTTGAACGTGACAGAACCTTTCAAAGTACCGTCGCCTTGAGTCTGAACGACGAATACCGAGATGAGGGTCGTCTGGCCCGTCGTCTGGTTATACATAGACCCGTTGTATGTGCCAGCAATATAGAGGCCATTTTGCGCCTTGACTGTTGGAGATGGCGAAAGCTTGACCACTACGGTGGGCGAGTGAGCGAGGTTATTCGCGTTGATATTGTTTGGGTGATTAGCGGACTGATGGGTGGTATAAAAGAACACGGTGCCAGCGATTAAAAGTATTACAACGGCGATCGAGAGTGTTATAATGGCTGCTGGTCGCCTTTTATGCGTCCGTTCAACAACTGGCGCTTCTTTCGTGGGCGACGATGTGCTTGCGGCTGAAGTCGCTACGGTGGGAAGGCTATGGTCGATCGCGGACACGGCAGCGGGTGGTTTCAGCAGAGCGGAAGGCGGCGTATTGGAAGACTGGACGGCGCTTACCAGTTCTGTTGCGGCGGGAGTTGACCCGGATTCCTCGATGGCAATAGATAGAAGTATTGTATCTCCCTGGCTAGACGGGTCATCAGGGTTTGCCAGCCGGATAACATGACCATTTTGAACCCCGGCGGGTATCGGCACAACTATCTGTCGTCCCCCTGGCAGGGTAATGCGACGACTGAGACCCGATGCTGCCTCTGCCTGGCTAATCGATAGGGTGGCGAAATGAGCGAGAGCATCACTGCGTATGGTTTCCAGGTCGCTTGTTGATACGGTTGATAATCCCTGCGCCGCTTCTGTCAATGCGCTGGCAAAGGCTGTTACAGAGGAAAAACGCTCCTCTGGTTTTTTCGCCAGCGCGCGCAAGATTACCGCGTCTATCGCGGGCGTCAACTGGGGATTATACGAACTGGGCGGCAGTGGCTGCGCATTGAAGTGCTGGTACATCAACTGCTCCATCCTGCCAATAAAAGGAGGCCGCCCTACCAGTAATTCATAGGCCATGACCGCTAAAGCGTACTGGTCGGTTGCGAAAACGGGAGTGCTGCTCCATTGTTCGGGGGCCATAGATGTAGGTGTTCCACGAATAGTATGGCTAGAACTGGAAACGGTCGTGAAGCTGCGTGCGATGCCGAAGTCGGCGAGCAACAATGCAGGACGATCTGGATTTTTTTTAGAAATGCGCAAAAGGAAATTCGACGGCTTCACGTCCAGATGCATGACATTATGGTCATGAGCATACTGGAGGGCTTCTGCCGCCTGCTCTACCAGATGCGCAACTTCTTGCGGCGCAAGCACACGACTGGGGCGTTGCCGCAGCCATTCTTCGAGCGTTCCATCCGCGCAATAGGGCATGACCATATAGGTGATCGTCGCGCTCTCACGGTTTTCTTCGCCGAAATCGTACAGGGGCAAGATATTGGGATGATCGAGCGCGGCGATGGCTTTTGCCTCGCGTTGGAAAAGGCGATTCGCGTCAATTTCTGGATTGCTATCGGGATAGGATTTCCCTTCAGATCGAATGACTTTAATAGCAACCTGGCGGCTTACGCGCGTATCTTCCATGAGGTATACTTCACCCATGCCGCCGCTGCCCAGTAAACGCAAATGATGATAGCGATTATTCTGAAGATCATCTAAGGTCATGTCGTCCCCCCAACCAGGTCAGGTTTTATGAAAAGCGAGGATAGCGATAGTGTACAAACACCCCTATAATATAACACAGCTATTTTAGAATGCAATGTATATTATACCGAGTCCAGGGCGACTTTTAAATCGCATGATAGCAAATCAGGGTGCAAGAACAGGCGCTTTCTGGGGAGTCAGGTTGTAATGCCGTGAATCGAAGCGGCGTGTCCTGCGCCGGAATGCAAAGGTGAAGCCGGGCCAGAGAGTAGTATTGCGCCCTCTGGCATCAAGGTACCAACTGGCGCAACCAGAAGTCCAGACGGTACCTCGCATTCGCTTTTGTACCTCGGTATTGAACGCTTCTTGAATCTCAGGTCGCACTTCTGCCGTTTGCATATTGCGCCGTTCCAGGGTGTGCAGGCAGTCCAGAATGTACTCAACCTGCGACTCGATCATGTAGACCATACTGGTATGCCCCAGTCCCGTGTTTGGGCCTATCATCAGGAACAGGTTGGGGAAGCCCGAAACAGTTGTGCCGAGATACGCATTGGGGCCTGCTTGCCAGCTTTCGGCGAGCGATTGACCGCCGCGTCCGTGTACGCAGTAGGGAAGCTGCGCGTCGGTCACATGAAAGCCCGTCCCGCAAATAATCGTATCGATCTCGTGTTCCCTGCCGTCCTCCGTGATGATGCTGTTGGCGCGTATCTCGCGGATGCGGTCAGTGATGACCTCAACATTAGGTCTGGTAATGGCGGGGTAGAAGTCATCTGACAACAGGATTCGCTTGCAGCCCAGGGCATATTGAGGCGTGAGCTTTGCCCGTAGAACCGGGTCTGCAACATGCCTCTCCAGGTGTCGTCGGCCAATCTTCATGCCTGCCTCCAGCATGTGTGGCCGGTAGATAAACCCGATCACAAATATCTCGCGCTGCCAGTATATAGTCGCGCGCGCGATACGCTGGGTCAGTGGTAGCAAGCGAAACATGGTCTGTTGCCATGCAGGGATGGCGTGATCCAGGCGCGGAAGAATCCAGGGCGGTGTGCGCTGGAACAGGGACAGATGCGCAACGCTCGACTGGATGCGTGGGACAAACTGGATGGCCGAGGCACCTGTCCCGATCACAGCCACGCGCTTCCCCGTAAAATCATAATCGTGGTTCCATTGCGAGGAGTGAAACAATACCCCCTCGAATTGCTCGATGCCCTTGATGGATGGCAAGGCCGGTTCGCTGAGCGGGCCATTGCCGAGGATGAGAAAGTTGGCAGTAAACCGGCCCTGTGTGGTGCGAATATGCCAGCGCTGGTCTTCTTCGTTCCACCAGGCGTCCAGCAATTCGTTGTTCCAGCGTATATGGGGAAGGATGCCAAAACGCCGCGCGCAACGCCGTAAATAGTCCCAGATCTCGCGCTGGGAGGAGTACGAACGGCTCCAACGCGGGTTGAGCGCAAAGGAGAAAGAATACAGATGCGACGGGACATCACAGGCGCAGCCCGGATAGGTGTTGTCGCGCCAGGTTCCCCCAATGTCTAATGCCTTTTCGATCACGACGAAATCATGCTGGCCGCGCTGCTTGAGGCGAATTGCCATACCCAGACCGGAGAATCCCGCTCCCAGAATTGCCACTCGCACATGTGGAATATGCGTTTCGCTCTTAGACGAGCCATCGAAAAGAGGGATGCTCTGATGCGCACCATCGTGCGACTTGCTATCTCTTCTGCTGGCGAAAATTCGGACCATGATTACTTCCCTCAAACGAGCGACCAGGTAGTCAGACATACCCTGAAATAGAGTATAGCACATGCTGGCAGTCAACTTGTAGGGCTTTTGTCCTGGAAGATGACGTGTGGCTTAAACCCGTGCTATACTGGCACCGCGCAAGTGACCAGGCTATTAAATTGTGTAGTCAGGAGTTATTATCAGTATGCAATGTCTCAAGTGTGGCGCGATTGTGCCGGATGGCATTGTCCAGTGTGGCAATTGTGGCGCGCCCCTTTCTGAAGCGATGTCTCCCGTGCCTTCGGCAGTGAGTGAAAGAGGATCACCGTATTTTGAGCCTGCCTGGGCCGAGTATAGTGGAATACCGGCTCCGATGGGGATGTCTGCCAGTGTAGAGGCTCCATCCCCTTCTATTTTGTCTGCACCGGACAGTTATGTACCGCCGGGCAATTATCCAACTACCCCTGGTTCGATGCCCCCGATTTTGTGCCACCTGTTGCGCCAGTTCCTAAACGCCGGAGACCACCACTCACCGTAATTCTGCTACTCTTGTTGATCTTTGGCGGCGTTTTCGTTGGCATCCGCATCGGGCAATCCCGCTACAACGTGTCCACCAATTTGCCTGCTTTAACCCCTACCGGCAACTCGACTCTCAATGCCAGCCAGCTTTACCAGCAGCTAACGAGCCAGAAGCCTTTCGTTGTAGACCCATTACAAGACCCATCATCAAGTATATGGACTGTATTTGAGAAGCCTAAGTATGGATGCGAGATCAAGAGCGATGGTTTGCATGTTCACATTTTAGATCCCAATCATGTTACCTATTGCACGTCGGGACGGGGAAGGTTCAGTAATTTTGGGTTCCAGATCGAGATCAGAATGCTAAGCGGAACGGGCGGCTTGACTTTGCGCGGCGATACAACGGCGGGGAATCTTTATTTTTTTCATGTTTTCCCAGACGGGCAGTATCGTATCTTCATTGAACAAAACCACAATTGGACTACTGAACTTAGTGAGGGTACTATCAGTTCGTTTACGCATGGTCCAGGTCAGAAGAACACGCTTGCGGTGATTGCCCAGGGGAGCCACATGTACTTTTATGTGAATCGGAAGTTTGTAACGCAGGTGCAGGACTCAACCTATAGTAACGGCTTTCTGGGAGTGTCAGTCAGCGACTCAACCGAACCGGCTGAGGTGATCTACACAAACGCGCAGATCTGGGTATTGTAGAACTACAGCAGGTGCGCGTCCTGATGGATGCAAAATCCTGCTGCACAGCTTCCGCGTGTGCTATACTGTATATCTGCTAGAGAGCTTCAGGTGGAAATGGGTCTTGCGCTGTGCGGAAACTCTCGTTCTGGAAGGTCATCCCTGTGTGTAGAGTCGCTTCACAGGCATGAACAGGTATCGTCCATGCAAAGACAGGAGGCATTATGCGCTTTTCAGAGTATAGTGATTACGATGCGGTTGGCCTCGCGCATTTGATAAAGAGTGGACAGGTTTCAGCTCAGGAGGTGCAACAACTCGCTCGTCAGGCGATTCTGGCTGTGAATCCGACCTTGAACGCTCTCGTTGGAGACCTGTTTGAGGAAGCGCTGCCGTCCTCGCCCACTGGACCGTTTGCCGGGGTTCCTTTCGTTGTCAAAGATCTTTCGATTCACGCGGCAGGGGTCAAGACAGGCATAGGGACACGACTGACCGGGGAAGGGATCGTCTTTCCCCATGATACCGATCTCATGACACGGTTCAAGCAGGCGGGGCTGGTAACGCTGGGGCGCACCGCAACCCCGGAGTTCGGCTTCAATGCGACCACCGAGCCTGTCTCCAATGGACCTACACACAACCCCTGGAACCTCTCGCGTAGTTCGGGAGGATCAAGCGGAGGGTCCGCGGCCCTGGTGGCAGCGCGGGCGATTCCGGTAGCCCATGGCACTGATGGAGCCGGCTCGCTTCGCATTCCTGCTGCCTGGTGTGGACTGGTTGGGCTTAAACCAACACGAGGACGTACCCCAACAGGACCGGATTCCGATGAACGCCTCTCAGGTCTTGGCGTTGATTTTGCTCTGGCGCGGACGGTGCGAGATACGGCGGCCTTGCTCGATGCCGTAAGTGGCCCAGGTATTGGAGACAAATATTTCGCCGCCCCGCCTGAACGTCCCTATGCTCAAGAAGTTGGCGCTCCTCCAGGGCGATTGCGCATAGCGATGACTACACAGACCTGGTCAGGAGTGCCTGTTGACAAAGAGTATGTAGATACTGTCTCGATGGTCTGCCACGAACTGGGGGCGATGGGTCACGATATAGAGGAAGCCAGCCCACAGGTAGATTGGGAATGCTTCGTTGACGCCAATCTCCCGATCTGGACGGCATCGGTTGCTGATAGCGCTCTTGGCATCGCTCGCGCTCGTGGGATTGATGTCGGCCCGGATGTGCTAGAGGCGGTGACGCTTGCCAGCGTGGAATACGGACGCCAACTCACGGCAGTGGACCTGCTCAGGGCGCTGAGACTCTGCAATATCATGACCAGAGGCGTGAGCGCATTCTTCGGCTCTTACGATGTGCTGGTGACTCCGACTGTCGCTACTCCACCCCCTTTGCCGGGGTTTCTCAACCAGAACGATCCGAGCCTTGATCCCAGGGGCTGGCTCAACAAATTGTTCACGCTGATTCCCTTTACTCCACTCTTCAACATGACAGGGCAACCAGCCATAAGCCTGCCTCTGGGACAATCGAGCGAGGGGTTGCCCATAGGTGTGCAACTGGTAGCACGCTATGGCGATGAAGCTACCCTCTTGCGGCTGGCAGCACAGCTCGAACAGGCGTTGCCCTGGAGCCATCGCCATCCCTCAATTCTCTGAGAAACGAGGAAGGCTCCATCGGATATCGCTTCATGAACCGGTTTCCACTCTGGCTTTCTGGATAGCCTGCCAGACATTGTGAGGCGTCAACGGGACATCCAGAGATGTGACTCCCAGGGGAAGTAGCGCGTCGATAACAGCATTGGCAACCGTAGCCGGGGCGGCTACTGTGCCAGCCTCACCGGCTCCTTTCACCCCCAGAATGTTGAGCGGGCTTGGTGTCTCGGTCAGAGTTAGCTCGTAATGAGGCAACTCTTTGGCAAGTGGGACAGCGTAGTCCATCAGAGTTGCGCTGAGTACCTGCCCATTCACATCGTAAGCCATCTGTTCGCAGAGAGCCTGACCGATGCCTTGAGTAATAGCCCCATGTGTCTGACCCTCTACCAGCGTAGGGACAAGGACATGGCCGTAATCATCTACCGCAACGTAGCGTTGGATATGCACTTCGCCGGTCTCAGGGTCTATCTGTACGACAGCCAGATGCGCGCCAAAGGGATACGATAAATCGGCTGGCTCGAAGCCCTGCATACTGCACAGTCCCTTGAGCAGTTCTTTCTGGAGGTCATCGGGAAACTGCGTTTTCTGTACAGGGTTCTCGGCAATACTCGCCAGTTGGGCGAAGGTATATGCTTTGCCGGGAGCGCCAGAGACCTGCACACGTCCCTCGCGCAGTTCGAGATCGCCCTCGTCCACTTCGAGCAGATGCGAGGCTAATTTGAGCATTTGCGCTTTGACGGCCTGGGCCGAGTGCTTGAGCGCGACGCCTCCGACGCCCATACTGCGGCTGGCAAAGGTAGCAAGCGAATGGCTATTGGGCGTGTCTCCGATGTAGACCTCAACCTGCTCAAGAGGAACCCCGAACTCCTGGGCGACGATTATGGCAAATGAAGTGGCATGACCTTGCCCACTATCAACTGACGCGCTCTCGACGAGAATCTTGCCTTCGGGGCTAATGCGTACCTGTCCGCTATCAGGCTGACCGCTCATGCCCTGACCTCCCATGGCGGTACTCTCGATATAGACGCACAGCCCAATACCGATATGCTGTCCCTGTGTACGCAGACGAGCCTGTTCAGCGCGCAGTTGCTCATAGTTCGCGGCGCTCAGCAGGGTATCCAGGGCATAGCTGTACGCGCCGGAATCATAAGTTGTGCT
Source organism: Ktedonobacteraceae bacterium (assembly GCA_035716135.1). GTDB lineage: Bacteria > Chloroflexota > Ktedonobacteria > Ktedonobacterales > Ktedonobacteraceae > CF-113. Next base: position 27,651 of record DASTKD010000594.1, on the reverse strand, counting down.
GGCGGCTGTCGTGTAGGGGAACGCCTCGCGGGGGATCAGGTTTCGCCTGCGCACGTCAACAGGGTCCAGAGAGAGTTCATGAGCAATGGCATCCAGAGTGCGCTCGATACAATAGCAGGCTTCTGGTCGTCCGGCTCCTCGATAGGGGCCGGTGGGAACAGCATTGGTTTTCACGGCGTTGATAATGGTCGTAATCGCCGGGATAGCATACGTGCCAGAGATCATCCCGGCGGTTGAATCGACAGTGAGGATGCTGTAATCGCCGGGATAGGCACCCAGATCGGCAAAAAACTCGGCTTTGAGCGCCAGGATAGTTCCATCCTTGCGAACAGCCGCCTGCTCGCTGGCATTGAGACCCCGGCCATGCCCCATCGAGACGATATTGTCCTCACGACTCTCCAACCAGCGTACAGGTCGTTGCAGCTTGTGCGCCAGGAATGCCGTCACGACCTCTTCACCACTGAGTCGGGTCTTGCCGCCAAAGGCTCCTCCTACATGTGGAACGGTGATCTTGATGTCCGTCGGTGCCAGGTGCAGCGTCGTCGCCAGTTGGAGACGAGCCAACCAGATCGACTGACTGGAGATCCAAACCGAGAGGGTGCCATCAGCATGTCCTTCGGCAACAATGCCTCGCGGTTCCATAGGCACCAGCGCCAGGCGTGGTTGCCGCATGTACAATGAGACGACCTTATCAGCCTGGGCGAATCCTGCTTCTACATCGCCAAGCGTCTTTTCTCTGGTTGCAGCAATATTACTTTGCTCATTGAAGATCTTCGGCCCGTCCTCTTTGAGCGCGGCATCCAGTCCTCCAACAGAGGGCAACACTTCATAATCAACTCCAACGAGTTCGGCAGCTTCGAGCGCTGCTGTTTCGTTCTCGGCCACCACTGCTGCTACCGGTTCACCGGCATAGTTGACTTCCTCACGCGGCATGGGTGGCTGAGGCACCCATGCTGAACCGGGAAATAAATTCGTGAGCAACTCGCCTAAATGCGCGGTGTCCGCTCCTGTCACCACTGTCACCACGCCTGGATGGGCCAGCGCCTCTTGCGTATCAATTGCGACAATACGGGCATGGGGATAGGGACTGCGCACAAAACTGATAGAGAGCATCCCTGGACGACGAATATCGCCCACATATTGCCCCCGGCCAGTGAGTAACACCAGGTCTTCACGGCGTCGTATCTTCTGCTCCGGTGCATCTGGCTGTTGAGAACGATCTTTTGTTGTTGCTTCGCTCATGTTGTTCTTCCTCTTCTGATTCCAGATCCGTAGATGATCTTTTCCCCTTTGCTTTCTTCCCCGATCTCATCATTTCACTATCTGAAGATTACACGGAGAACCATCTTCATGTCAATTCTGGCCGCGCAAGAGTGCATGACTATGTACCTTTATTGCTTCTTTGCCTCGCCTCTCATGTTGAGTACATCGTGAATGACCTGCTCCAGGGGGAATGTCCGTCCCTGGGATCATGTCGCAGCTGGTCTTGACCCAGGAAAATGGAGAAAGTAAACTTGAAGAAGTGGACATTCTTCACGGAGGGACAAGACGATGCCAAAGGACCAACGAATGTTTACCAGGATACGTGCGGTATTTTCGTTAGTATACTGTTGGGATGTACACTCCTCCCTGACGGACAAGAGGAGATTCGATCATAGGCCACTCATGCGCGTGACATCCCCGACGGCTAGCTCTGTGGCTGGTCGTAGTTCATCAGCCAGGCGACACCGAACTGGTCGGTGCAGTGGGCGATGATGGCACCCCAGCCGCTGTCGGTCGGCGCAAACACCTCTGTGCCGCCGTCCACTAGCCCGGCATAGAAATCTCGCAGCTGTTCCTCGCTGTCACAATTGAGTACCAGACTGTAAGTGTTATCGCGCTCCAACCCAGCCTGATCGCTTTGGAGGTCGCTGCCCATAAAGTGAATACCGTCGGCCTGGAAGTCCAGGTGTATCACGCGCTCGCCCTCAACCTGCACCTCGGCATCACCACCGAACACCCTCTTGTAAAACGTGATCGCCTCCTGTCCATTCTTCGCGAAAGTGATGTACGGGACAATGTTTGCCATAGTCTTTCCTTTTCAAAGGTATTTCCCATCGAAAAGCCAATGGGTTCTTCAAGAGACATTCTGCCCAGGCACACCAAATCCGGTACGCAACCCAAAGCCGCGACTTTCGCAGAGAGTGGACTCTCGCTACTTGTATTGCAAAACAGGCTCTTAATTCTGTTACTTTGAATGTTACGACAGGAATTTTTTAACTGCTATGCCAGACTTTTTTCGGAGTTAGCGTGGAATTCTCAGGGCCAGCTACTGTATCTATGGCAGAGGCGTATGGGAGTCGAACCCACCAGGGACCGCGCCGAGCGACCCCCCAGCCGTTTTGAAGACGGTGAGACCCACCGGGGCCCCTACACCTCCATAATATTGCTACAGGGCGTATTGTGCCATTCATGTCCGCTCTTGTCAAGCGCGATCACACCATGCTTTCACTTACCCAGGCGATCTCGCAATTCCCAGGCATGGTCGAGCGTGTGCCATGCTGATTTGCGGGCGGCGAAGCGTGATAATTTTATCGCCAGGTCTGTTTCTTCACCACATATTTCAAACTGGAAATGGGAGTTCTATTGTAACTCTGAAAGGACATAGGCACAAGATGATAGACAGGCTGCTAAGTGATGGTTGCTGGTTTGATTTTCCCGGTATTCAAAACGAAAACGAATTCAAGTATTGACTTAATTAAGAAAATAGTTTATAATGATTTTGTGGATACGTTTGCTGCTCTAAAAAAGAAACTCATGAAAGACAAACAGGAAAGCAGGGAATACGATGAGTAAGGATTCGGAGGAAACTATGAGAAAAGTGTTTCTCTCTATGACAATGACGTGTGACGGCTTCTTTTCCGGGCCGCATGGTGAACTGGACTGGATGTCACAGGCACCAGACCAGGAACTCAATGATGACATAGTTGCCTTCTTTCAAGGCATGGATAGTGGCTTTATTGGCTATCCGACGGCCTCCGGGATGATCCCATACTGGTTAAACGTCGCGAAAAACCCTTCGGTCTCAAAAGGCGAGCTTGCCATTGCACAGGCAGTGAACAGATTACACCCTTTCATTATCTCGCGCCAGGAAGAGAAACTTGAGTGGGAGAATACAGAGCTACTCGTGGTGAAGAGCGATAATGATCTGGTTGAAGCAGTGAAAAAGATAAGGCAGCAGCCCGGCAAAGACCTGGGGGTTCCTGGCGGTATTCGCACGGCCCAAACATTTGCACGGTTGGGTCTAATTGATGAGTACGTGCTGATGGTGCATCCTGTTGCCACAGGCAATGGGCAACGTGTATTCACGAACAGGGTGAACCTGGAGCTGGTAAGCGCAAAGACGTACCAGTCTGGGGTGGTGCGCATGTGTTACCGACCACGCTGACGCGCCAGGTGATATGGAAGAAGGGTTAAACGATTCTCACGAGCGGCTGACAGAACTTTTGGAGAAGTTAAAAACCAAACGATAAAGCAGTTGAATGAGTAGAAAAGGACGGGAAGCAAGATGGATATGAAACTTGAACTGGTGCCGGTCCCTGTTACTGATGTTGACCGCGCCAAAGCATTTTACGTAGAAAAGGTTGGATTTCACGCAGACCTTGATGTACAGCCTGGGAATGGGGCGAGAGTTGTCCAGCTCACGCCACCCGGCTCGGCCTGTTCGATTGTGATTGGCACCGGTCTGGGTGAAATTTCCGAAATGCGACCTGGGACGGTCAAGGGGCTGCACCTGGTCGTGGCGGACATCAACAAGGTGCGCGAAGAATTGCTGGGCCGAGGCGTTGCGGTGGGCGAGGTTGACGACCTGGGAGGCGTCCTGTATGTACGCTTCAACGACCCCGATGGCAATTCGTGGCTCTTGCAGGAAATACCTCCTGACGCGAAACCGAATTTTTAAGGCTGCGAAACGCGGGCAGGAATGTTGCGCACGCGCTCAACATCCATTCTGGTCAAATCCCTGACAGCCAGGTCGGCGGCGCGCAATCCGGGCAGGTTGCGGTCGCCAGTGACAGCGATGCAGCGCATTCCTGCGGCCTGCGCGGCCTGCACGCCCGCGACGGCGTCTTCTATTACCAGGCAGAGGGATGGCGGCATGTGCAGTTCTTCGGCTGCTCGCAAGAAGATGTCGGGGGCGGGCTTGCCGCGCGCGACAGATTCGCCGGATACGAGGGCCGTCAGGTAGTGATCGAGGTGAAGCAATTCCTTGATGAGCGCTATGTTCTCTACAGGCGTGGAGGAGGCCAGCGCCTGGGAGAAACCTGCATCATGCAGACCGCGCATCAGTTCCATCGAGCCGGGCAGGGGCGCGGCAGCTTCGCGCACAAATTCGCGGAAATATACCTCTTTGCGGTTCGCCAACTCCTGTAATTGCTCTGGTGAAACATTCTTCCAGAAAAGCGGGATAATGTCGTCGTTGCGTTTGCCGAAGGTGGCCCAGAAATCGGCGTCGGTGAGCGTGACGCCGGTTTCACGCGCCAGTCGCTGCCAGGCGCGGCGATGCTCGTCCGCGCTGTCGATAATGACGCCGTCCAGGTCCCAGATCACCGCTTGAATGGTATTCGTCATTTAAGTAGAGGCTCCAATTTCATTTTGTCTCATCATAGCATATACTTGTTGCCTCTTGTGTTCACGGCACCAGCGCAATCTCCACATCCGTGATCTCGATGGCGCTTACAAAGCGCGTATCATCGGGCGACCAGGCAATAGCGTAGATCGTCAGATCCGGGTAGAACTTGAGGTGATGCCCGGTCTGCGCATTCCAGGTCATCACCACCGCGTCGCCGCAGTATTCCTGGGTGACGGCTGCAATGAGCTTGCCGTTATGTGACCAGGCGACGAAGTTGATCAGATCCGGCAGCACATCTTTCGTGTTTTCCAAAGGGGGGACGGAGGTGTTAGAGCTATCATAGATAAAGCGTACCTTTCCGGTACTGGCATCCCAGACTTGCACCGTTTTGTCTAAAGAGCCTGAAATAATCGAAGCGCTATCAGGCGACCAGGCAAGAGAAGTCACCTGCTTCGTATGCCCGCGGAACGCCAGCAGTGTTTTCCCGCTCGTTGCGTCCCAGACCTGTACTGTTGTATCTGCGGAGCCTGATGCGATGCGCTTGCCGTCCGGCGACCACATGACGACATTCACGGGAGCGGAGTGTCCGCGATAAGTCAAGATGGTTTTCCCTGTCGTCGCCACCCAGACCCGCGCAGTCTGGTCGGATGAGCCTGAGACGATTAAGTGGCTATCAGGCGACCAGCTAAGCGTCTGCGCAGGCCGCTGATGACCACGATAGGTGGTGATACGCGCGCCTGTGGAGGCATCCCAGACCTGTATAGTGTTGTCTAAGGAGGACGAGGCGATATACCGCCCATCGGGCGACCAGGCCACTGCCAGGACCCCGCGTGTATGCCCCCGGTAGATCAGCCGCGTCTTGCCTGTTGTGGCGCTCCAGACCTGTACGGTCTTATCCAGGGAGCCAGAGACAACATATTTGCCGTCGGGTGACCAGGCAACTGCTGTAGACCGTTCGGAATGCCCGTGGTAGGTCAGGAGTACCTTCGTTTGTGGGTGCGTAGAGGTAGAACTGCCACCACCAGTTGTGCCTGGCTCGCAGGCGGTCAGCATCGCCAGCATCAGGGGAATGCCCAATGCCAACACGAACAGACGCGCATAACTTCTCGGCAGCATGTAGAAGCTTCCTTCTGAAATACAAATAGAGTTACTACGGCCTCTTTCCTCGCTGGAAGAGCAAACAGCCCTCCGGTCAACTCTCAGGCTTGCCTCGCGCTCGAGCTCGAAACTGCCGCACCTTCATCAGATTGCCACAAGCCCACTGGCGGCACCAGCACCGGCTCAGATTATGGCTCTGATCGATAAACACCCAATGACAGTCGGGATTGGCACAGACCTTCAAACGCGCCGGCAGTATTCTTTCCAGTATATTGACCCAGGAAGCGGCGATCTGAGATGCCACTGCTGTCCAGCCCTCATGAAACAGGATGGTCTGCAAGCGTACCCCGGTGCCGCTGCGCTGGACCTGTCGCATCACCGGCGTCAACGCCAGAAAGGCATTGAGTTCCTCGAGCTGGGCGTCGGTGACTGGCTGCCCGGTGGCAGCCGCTTCGAACATCTGACGCAGCAGGGCCCGTAATGCGCGTAGCGTCGCCATCGCCAGGGCATCGGGTGGAGGCGTGACGGGCAGATGCCAGTGTTGGGCAAAGGCTGCCACCCACTCTGGATTTGTGAGATGGTCCTGCACGCCCTTTCGACCCCGACAGTCGAAATGTTCACTGTTGATCAGATCGAGGCAGAGTTCACCTTCACTGATCAGCGGGACCTGTTCACGCCTTGATGATGGATGTTGCCTGGGCCCGGATCGTCGATCCTCCTTGCCATGTTTGTTCCGACTAATGTGCATCTCCTCATGTTGTGCGTACTCTCGATGCCGGTACGTCGAAATGTAATATTATAATTATAGTAATGCCTATTACGACGTTTGTCAATGTTTCTGGAACGATTGACATGATATCTCTTTAATCGAGCATGTAAGAAAGAGAAAAAAGTGAAATGAGAAGAATATACGTAATAATTGTAGATCTATATCATCTATTACATCGTTATGGATCGTGGTCGATCGATGAGGAAACGAGTCTCTCCTGAATGAAGGTAGCTTTCAATGCCTTTCGTTCTACCGAAGAGACTTGTCATTTCCACTCCCTCGGCTTTTGAGTTGTCCTGATGAACTAAGAGTTTGTATAGACGCTGCGGTATGGGGATGGTACAATAGATGGAGTTAAAGTTCCTGCCTGTGTATGCTGTTTCTCACGGGTAGCGATGCAAAAATTACAGATGGAGGGAGGCATGGCGTAGCCGCTTGCTACGTCCAGTCTGGCATGGATTACGGATTGACTACTGTGTCCTGCACACTTTTACCTCTTGAAGTGAGCAGGGATAAAGCGTTGGTGCGCAGCACATTAGAACCCCTCGATCTCGGCCAATGGCTTGATCTTGGGCCACGCGGCCTGCGTCTCATTCCTCACGATCTCGCTTTTCCGCCCACCTATTTCAACCCGGATGGCACGGTTGATCTGGTGAACAAAGAACTGTACCTCGATGATGTTATGACCCACATGGAGCGTATCGCCGCCGCGCTGGGATGCGAACTGGAGTGGGATTTTTAGAACACTCCCACAAACCCGACAGGGTTTTCGGCATAGATGTTAGAAATTCGTAGAACAGGTGCTTCACTATGCCCGGAGGGAGAGTAAAAAGAATTTGAGCCGACCTTGCATGAAATGAGAGGAAAGAGAGCTTGATAAACGTTCCACCCCAAACCGCTCTGGTGCTGGCTGCTCAAGCTGGCGATCAGGCGGCGTTCGAGACCCTGGTGAACGTATACCGACGGGAACTGCTCGTTCATTGTTATCGGATGCTCGGCTCGTTCTCCGACGCCGAAGATCTAGTGCAAGAAACGCTCCTGCGTGCCTGGGAGAAGCGTGCGACCCTTACCAGCCCGGAATCCTACCGGGCCTGGCTGTACCGCATCGCCACCAATCTCTGCCTCAATCGGCTCAGGAGCGTTTCGCGCCGCTCCCTGCCATCAGAAATCTATCCACCAAGCGATCCCGGCAGCCCCGCACCGCCACGGCTGCTGGAGCCGGTCTGGCTGGAGCCGTTCCCGGATGAACTGCTTGTCGATCCGCAGAGTGATCCCGAAGATCAGGCGTTGCGGCATGAGCAGATCAGCTTGGCTTTTCTGGTAGCATTACAGCACTTAACAGCTGCCCAGCGGGCTGTTCTGCTCTTGCGCGAGGTGCTGGAGTGGCCGGCAGTTGAAGTAGCCGAGTGGCTTGACCTCTCCGTTCCCGCCGTGAACTCCGCTTTGCAGCGAGCCCGACATGCGTTGCATCAGCGCTATCAAGCAAACGGAAGCGAAGCCCCGGTTGCGCAGCCTCGCCCTCAATTACAAAACCTGCTTGATCGCTACATGACCCTGTGGCGGCAGGCGGATGTTCCTGGCCTGGCGGCGCTGCTGCGAGAGGATGCGTGGTTGACCATGCCGCCGCTTCCCGTCTGGGTTGCCGGACGAACGGATATTGCTACCCTGCTCGCGCTTCGAATCTTTACTCCCGACAAACAATGGCGGCTGCTGCTAACGCGCGCCAATGGCAGTCCAGCGTTCGGGATTTACCGGCGGGAAGTTGGGGAAGACGGCTATCAGCTGTCTTCCCTGTGGGTCCTGGGGGTGGAAGGCGAACAGATCGGCAGTATCGTTGTGTTCCTGGATGTGACCAGTTTCACCGCTTTTGGCCTCCCGATTTGCGATCGAGACGCCCAGGTCCCGGTGAATCGTGGTCAATGCAGTCGCGACGACCGTGGCATCGAGCGCAACCATAAATGATGCCAGCGAGGCGAGTATCAGTACCCAGATCTGTCTGGTTTTTTCGTGAGAGTTTTGCATGATAAAATGGTGTCCTTTCATCGGTTTACGAAAGGTGTCAATCACCTTTCACTTATAGGACACCGGGTTGACCCCAAACTCATCGCAGGTTGTAAATCACGGAAATAGAATGTAAATGAGATCGCTCTGCGTCATAGCTTTGTGACAATTAGATGTCATATCGGAACATTACTCCTTGATGGGAAGAAGAAGTTTATTGACAAGGGTGCAATCAGTGAGACAAGAGTGATTAGACCGCTTTCTTCAATCAGGCAGTGGAAACGGGTGTAGTTGTGCTATAATGATGTGCATTACCGGATGCTGCGAACGCATCCAGACCACGCTGGTTTACCTTATGTAATAGTAGGATGACGGAGGTGACTCATGAGCGATCGAAAGTTCTTCAATGAAGAAATGGAGACGCTTCCCAGGCAGAAACTCAAAGCCTTGCAGTTGGAGCGTCTCAAGTCGATTGTCGAACGCGCGTATTCGCAGAACCAGTTTTATCGTGACCTCTACGATGAAGCCGGTGTCAAGCCATCGGATATCAAGGCGTTAGAGGACATTCAGAAGTTGCCGTTCCTCGAAAAGAGGACGGTACGCGCCGCTTACCCCTACGGTATGGCTTTCAAGAAGCCGGGCGATGAGGATGGTCCGCTCGAGGTTCACGCCACCAGTGGCACGACAGGCAAGAGCGTGCCGGTTTTCGCAACGAAGAAAGATATTGATTACTGGGCCGATCTCAACGCGCGCGAACTGTGGATGACTGGTATGCGCCCCGGCGATATTTTGATGAACTGCTACGGCTATGGCATGGCGACGGGTGGCTTCGGCTTCCACTATGGCGCGATGGCAATGGACGCGATGGCGATCCCGATGGGTTCTGATGCGCGCCAGTATGATCGCATGATCGACTTCATCGTCGATTTCGGCGTCACCTCCATGTGTATGACCCCTTCGGTCGGCCTCTACGTCGGCGGCAAGGCGCGCGAGCGGGGCGTCGATTTCAGAGACACCAAACTCAAGTTCGGGCTGTTCGGCGCGGAACCCTGGCCCTGGGAGACGCGCATGAAGCTGGAAGAACTCTTTAACATCACGGCCTACGACGAGTTTGGCATGACCGAATTCCTGGGGCCGGGCATGACCTGCGAATGCGAGACCCGCGACGGAATGCACGCCTGGGCCGATGCCTTCCTGGTCGAGTGCATCAACCCCGATACTGGCGAATGGATGCCAGAGGGCAAAGATGGCGAACTGGTCTGGTCATGGCTCACAGCCGACGGCACCGCTATGATCCGCTATCGCAGCCGCGACCTTTCGCGTGTGTGGTGGGAAGAGCGCTGCGCCTGCGGTCGCACGCATCCCAAGATCGCCGCCATCAAGGGGCGCAGCGATGACGCCGTTTCTATTCGCGGCCTGATCGTTTTCCCCAGCCAGGTTGAGGCCGCGCTGGTGAAGTTCCCCGAAACGGGCGCGAACTTTCGCATCATCGTGGATAAGAAAAACGATCTCGACACCTTCGACCTGAAGGTTGAGGTGAAAGATGCTTCTATCCTGAGCGACAGCGCGCGCAATCAGGCGGTATCCCGCGAGATGGCCGAGGCTGTCAAGACCATCACGGGTAACTCGCCACATGTCGAACTGGTAGCCGCTGATAGCCTGCCGCGCGCCAGTGGCGGCGAATCGAAGACGGCCAGCGCCCGTGTTGAAGACAGGCGCAAGAAGTAAGAACCATCCACTAACAAGCGGCAGGCACAAATGCGCGCATTTGTGCCTGCCGCTTGTTAGTGGACTACTCCCCACATTACCAGCAGGATGCTTACGGCTCCAATACTGTTGTTCAACATGTGCAGGAACATGCCCGGCCAGATGGAGGCGGTGCGCCAGCGAATGAAGGCCAGCGCCAGGCCGATAATCAGTAGTACCGGAAATGAGGCCGGGTCGGCGTGCGCGATGGCGAAGAGCAGTGAACTCACGATGATAGCCGCACTGACGGACATGCGATGGCGCAGACCCGGAAAGACGAAGCCACGAAAGAATATTTCTTCACAGAAGGGCGCGATGAACACGGCTGCGAAAAGCGTGGCGTAGGTTGTTAATGGCTCTTGCTTGCTATGCTCCAGAAGCACCTGGTCGTTGGTTTGCAAGTTGAGGTGAAAGGCTGTGATGATGGCTGAATAGAGAAAATTGACGGCGAAGATTGCCAGCATTAGCCCTACAATCCAGTAGGCGGCGCGGCGGAGAGAGACTTTGCGGAAACCGAGCGCGTCGAATGCCAACCTCGCCCGCGATCTCATGTCGCGGAAAGCTTTGTTGGCATAGTAGAAAGGAGCGATCAGGAAAGCCCCTTCAATAATGGCCGTGAATATGATGGTGATGATGGCCGCGCCGAGATCAGCGCCGAATGATAATGGTTTGGAAGAACTGGTTGCGGTGCCGGTGTTGGTAAGGGCGATTGCCAGCGCCATCCAGGGTACCATCGTCAGGACGATACCCGTCAGTGTCTGGCGTATCGTCCAGGGCGCTTGATCCGCGATGTCGCGGGGCTGCGTCTGTTTATTATCGGGTGATGAATCTATCAAAAAAGTATCCTCTATTGCTTGTTTTGATTGGTTGTATTCAGGCTAATCATATCTTATCACAGGCGGATAGAGTGAGAAGAACAGGGTAAAAATACATGCGTTTTTGAGGGGAGATTTGGGCGAAAGTATGGTATACTACCTTCAACACAAAATGACTCCCAGGAATTATTAGCGAGGAAGGAAGCTTTTTTGGCTGGTACTATCGAGACGAATCCATCTGAAAATTCAAACTGGCGGAAGCACAGGAATGCTTGCCCGTTTTACAGGGAACGCTGGTTCCCCTGCAATGACGTGATGGCAGGCGAGCCTATGTATCAGGTGTTCTGTATGAAAGGAACGCCGCCCATTACGCATGAGGAACAAGAGCGCTGTTTACATAGTAAAACATGCTGCTGGCGTCTGGCAAATAACAATACACACGCGAAAAAGAAGACAGAATCCAGGAAAACCTCTTTTGAAGAAGCCCCTACACCTGCTCGTTGAATAAGTTTTCTCCTGTTCCCAGGCATTTTGTTTAGAAACTACCCCATTTTATCTGGGACATGTCACCATGAAAGGAACTCCTGCCAGCCAAACGACCGTCAGGTATACTCAGGTCAGCCGTGCGCAGGTGAAAGAAAAGCTCAGACTGATGAAGGGATAGAAGGCCGATGAGAGAATTCTATTCAAGCTGCTTCCAGGACATTTTCGTCGTTAGCCTGGTTACAACTCGCTGCGCATCACGCGGGTTATGTCTGTAGTGGCAGGCCATCGGGTAGATGAACCAGCTCGGCGCTCACCTCCCATAATTTCCTGGCAACCACCATATCGGTGGCTTGTGGTGCGACACGGGTCACATGCGAGTTGTAGAAATACTTTCCCGTCATGCCCTCCACGCTGGGTGAAGAGGCCAGGTAGATCGACGTTTCCGCGCCTTTTTCCGGGGAACGCGCCACCAGTGGTGCCACGATGCTGACGAGGGCGGCCATGACCTTACCATTGTTTTTCCCGAAACCCGTTGCCGTAAAGCCCGGATGCAGCGCATTGACGGTGACTCCGCTTCCTTCTACGCAGCGGGCCAGTTCCATCGTAAACAGGATATTCGCCAGTTTTGCATTGGGATACGCTCCGAATCCGTAGGTCCGTTCGCCTTGCAGGTTGTCGAACTCGATTTTCCCGGAGGTATGCGCACTCGACGACACATTGATGATACGGGCCGGGGTACTGGCTTTCAGGGTATCTAGCAGCACATTCGTCAGCAGGAAAGGAGCGAGGTGATTGAGGGCAAAGGTCATTTCAATGCCATCCACGCTGAGTTGGCGTTGTAAGAACGCAGCGCCGGCGTTGTTGAGCAAGACATGAAGGTGTAGGTATTTACGCTTGAACTCGTCTGCTAACCGCCGGACTTCCTGCTGCGATGATAAATCGGCCAGCAGGAAGTCCACGTTGTTGTTCCCACTGGCGGCGCGGATTGCTTCGACAACCTGAGCGGTCTTCGGGGTGTTGCGTCCTACAATGACGACCGTTGCGCCCATTTTGGCGAGGCCAAGAGCGGTACTTTTCCCGATTCCATTGGTGCCGCCGGTAATCAGACAAGTCCTGCCTTCCATGGTTGTAGGTATCATCGTATTCTCCACTTCTTCTTTCGTTGCAACTGCCCAGGCCGGTGAGAAGTCAGCGCGCGCCTGAGCAGTTCCCATACGTATGACCACGTTTCCTCTGCTTTCGGTCTCACGCATCCTGATCGTAGGCCTCGGGCTGGAAACCCTTGAAGAAGAGCCAGAAGGGCAGTACCAGCTCAAAGAAGAAACCGGGGATCGTGAGCGGCGGGAGTCCGGCGATGAGGCCGATGTGGATCCCGAGGGTCTCAGCGATGCTCCCCGTCATGAGACACGCGTAGCCGATCAAGCCCGAAATCGCCAGCCATGCGGGGATCAGTCGAGTGCGGAACAGCAGCGCACACAGGAAGAGGGCCCCGAATCCGAGCACTGCCTCGCCAATCTGGTAGGCCATAGTGTTCGACTGGACCAGGAGTGACCCGAGGCTATTGGCCCAACCCTCCGCGGCGTGCTGGCCCAGGGGAACGATCATCAGAAGAGCGAGCGCCCCGAGGCTCAGAAAGACCACCTCGACGATCATTGTGGCTACGTAGCCCTGCGCGGTTCTCTTGCCATGCTTCTCCAGGATCGGGAAGAACAGCACCGCCTTTCCCACATCCACGGCGGTGTTCAACAGGATCAGAAAGGCTCCGAGGATCAAGATGGTCTTGTTTGCGGAGATCGTCGAGAGAAAGTTCGAGCCGCCGGTAACGGAAGTCACCAGGACGCTGCCGACTCCGTAGAGGAGGAACCCGCATAGAAACAGCGCTCCGATCACCCTCGAAACCGCCATGCGATGCCCCGTCAGCACACTCCTTTTCAACGATTCACCAGTGCCGACCAGTTCGGGGCTGCTTGAACTTCTAGACAAGATGGTTTGCTTCATTGAATCCTCCTTCGATGCCAGACAAATGGTGTACATTGTGGAATGCCCACGGTGAGATTTACCGTGAGGTGTTGTTGTTCTGGTCTACCGTGATGACGACTTTTCCTCGGGCGTGTCCAGCTTCCAGATACCGGAGAGCTTCAGCCGTCTCACGTAACGGGTAACAACTCTCGATGACAGGAATCACTCTGCCAGCTTCAAGCAGCTCTTTCACAAACCTCAAATCTTCGGTGTTTGGTTTCGCCATCAAGTTGCCCATTTTCTTCGTCCCGGTCCTGGATATCCAGGGCCCCAGGAGCATGGCCTGGAACACTTGCTTGTTGGACCCGCCGGTCATGACATACGTTCCGTTGGGGCGTAAGGCCCGCTTGTACTCGGAAATGGAACGATTGCCGTTCGCAGCAACAATCAAGTCGTACTGTTGCCCATTGTGAGTGAAGTCTTCTTGCGTGTAATCAATGACATGGTCGGCACCCATCGAGCGTATCGCATCCACATTCCTGGTGCTGCACACGGCCGTGACTTCAGCCCCGAATGCTTTGGCAATCTGTACTGCAAACGTACCCACGCCGCCAGATGCACCATGAATCAACACCTTTTGTCCCGCCTGAATGTGTCCTTTAGATTGCAGGCCCTGCAAGGCGGTAACTGCCGCGAGAGGAACAGCCGCTGCTTGCTCGAAGGTCACATGAGCTGGTTTCAACGCCAGGGCTTCTTCACTCGCACACACATACTCGGCAAACCCGCCCAGACCACACTCGGAGAGGTCTCCGAATACCTCATCACCTGGCTGAATCTGCGTGACGTTCCTGCCAACCGCTTCAACCCGCCCCGCTATGGCAGCTCCGAGGATGTGATGCTTTGGTTTGAGAAGCCCGCTCCAGAGGCGCATAAGGAACGGGTCAGCTCTCAGGAAATGCAGGTCCGCTGCATTGACGGATGCCGCATGCACGTGTACCAGGACTTCATTGTCCCTGGGAGTAGGTTTTGCTACCTCTTTGAACTGAAGCACCTCCGGTGATCCGTAGTGTGTGTAGACAATGGCTTTCATAGTGTCTCCACTCGCTACATGAAACTGGTCTGCTTGTGGGGTCTTTGAATCGGTTTGTGTCATTACAATGCTCTCTTTCTCACGCTGCCAGGCCACGATTCCTGTGCAGCAATATTTCCAATACGATCAGCTGCTTGTCTCGCGCAGCTTGCCTCAATTCAGTGTTTGACATCTGACTCCTCTGCCTGGCCGGGTGTAACGAGAATGGCTGAGACCAGGAGCATGCCTAGATCACGCACTTTTCTGAGCACGCCGTGTAACGCAGACTGATCGACCACCGGACCGGTTAACAGCGTTTCGCCGTTGTCTTCTAAAGTAATGCTCAGCCCCCCAAACCAATCTGACCATTCAGGACCCAGATGGCCCTTGATTCTGATCTGATAGACCAGTGCTTGAGCCTTTTCACTTGCCTCGCGTTGGCTTTCGTTTGACATGACCCTTTCCTGGTGTGGCCGATCATCTCCGTCTGCGCCACTTGCTTCATGTAGAAGTCGTGTCTCTTCTATGCAAGGAGTATAGCTGCTTCACTGGAGGAATAGAGAGATACTAAAGGAGTGTTTGGGGTATGGTTCTCTCTTCTCTACGGCAGGAACAGAGAGATACTGAAAGGAGTATTGTGGGAGGACTGAGATGTTGAGATACCCGCATGTGTGGGCAAGACTATACCAGACCCAACTCGCGAGCACGGGCGACCGCTTCGGTGCGCCGTTGGACCTGTAGCTTGCCAAAGATCGTCCGATTGTGTCCTTTCACCGTACTCAAGGCGAGAAACAGCCGCTCGCACATCTCCTGATTGGAGAGTCCGGCAGCCATGAGGTGGAGGACTTCCAACTCGCGTGGGCTGAGTGGCTCGAACATTCGCCCGGCAGGTAGGGGCAGAGCAGAGGTGTGTTCGCGCTTCTGCGCCTCCGCTTTAAGTATAGCCAGCAACTTGCCGAGATAGTCCGGCAGCATCCCACGAGCCTGTGCTTTGGACAAGAGGTGCGCCATCGGGGGGCCTTCATCGACAAAGAGACGGATAAAGCCGCCCGGCGCGGCGAGCGCCAGCGCGTCACCGAGCAGATGCACCGCCTGATCCTGTTCGCCATGCATATAGAGAGCGACCGCCTGGAGCACCATCACCTTGAGCAGTTCATCCTGCCACCCCCTGGCCTCCGCCTGCCGACGACAGGGCAAAAGCACCGCCAATGCTGTGGACGGGTCTCTCTGGGCCAGGTAGACCCGGGCCTGGCTGAGGGGGAGGTCGTGCAAATGCGCCAGATGAGCGGCTGCCGCCAGGTGGCCCTGGCGAAGCAACGTCAGCACTTGTGCTGCCGCAACGTCAGGCATCCGAAACACGAAGTTATGCCGACGCACGAACGCTTCGGCATCATCCAGAACAGAGACCGCGCCGGACACATCGCCCTGGGCGAGTCTCAGGCGGGCGAGCAATACCCCGCAGGCAGCGGCGGTGTCGACGTTTATCTGCCGCGCGAGTTCGGCACTCTGTTGTCCCTGCTGCGAAGCTTCCTCCAGGTCATTCCATTCGTAGCAGATACGGGCCAGACCAAGATGCGCTTCGCAAGCCATCCCCTGCGGCGGATCACCGGCCAGTTGCAGGCAGCGCCGGTAGCTCTCGGCCGCCAGAGAGAGGTGGTTGTCGGCTTCCTGTACCTGGCCCAAATTGATAGTAGCCGCCAGGGTGTAGATGGAATCCCCAAACGACTTCCCGATAGCTATCACTTCGGTATACGCCCCTCTCGCTGCAGTACGGTCTCCCTGGAGCTGATAGGCATACCCCAGCGTCCAGGTCGTGGCCGTGCGGACGGGCAGGTTGTCGGGGTGCAGATATTCCAGGGCGCGGCGCGATTGGGCAACGATGGTTTCTCCGTCGTGTTGAATGACAGCCAACGTCGCCCGCATGGAGGCAATACGTCCGACCAGGTCTCTGGTCCTGTCGTCTGGCTCGGCCTCTTGCAGAGCTGCTTCAGCCGCCTGGAGTTTCTGTTCGACGGCGGTATGTTGCCCGCCAAACAATAACGTCGAGGCATACATCACCCACAATGAAGGTCTGACATCTAGCACCGTCCTGGGCAGCGACTCGAGCCAGTTGAGCACCGGGGCCGCCGCGCCACGAAAGTGCAGGGGCATCCCTTCGCCTTCAATCAGACGCTCGGCGCGCGCAACATCATGGGCGGCTGCCGCATGGTGAAACGCTTCTATCTCCAGTCCATGGTCTTCATACCATTGGCTGGCACGGAGGTGCAATTCGTTCACATCCCCCACCTCATCTCCCGTAGACGAGGCGCTTCTCTGCTGCAGTCGCTGTCGTAGCAATTCAGCGAAGAGATGGTGATAGCGGTACCAGCGCCGCTCGTCGTCCAGGGGGACGAGGAACAGGTTAGCGTGTTCGAGATACTCGAGAGTTGCTTGCCCGGAACCAGCGGGGTTCAGCAGAACGGCATCACACAGCGAGCCCGTCATCCGGTCGAGGAGAGACGTGCGCAGCAAAAACGTCTGGAGGCGAGCGTCCTGCTGCCCCAGGACTTCTTCCACCAGATAATCCAGCACGAAATGGTGGCTGCCGGTGAACAATCGGATGAAGCCGGTGGCGTTTTCCTGTCCCTGCAGTGAAATGGCAGCCAATTGCAAGCCGGCAATCCAGCCTTCGGTGCGCGTTGCAAGGAGCGTGATGTCTTGAGCTTCGAGGGAGAGGCCCATTGCCTGCGTGAGAAATTCGGCCGCTTCGGAGACGGTAAACCGCAACTCAGCGGCGCGCACTTCGGTCAAGTGGCCCCCGGCGCGTAACCGGGCCAACGGCAGCGGTGGATCCTCACGGGTGACGACGACCAGGTGCATCCTGGATGGCAGATGCTCGAGCAGAAAGGCGAGGGCCTGGTCAATCGGTTTGGCATCAATGACATGGTAGTCGTCCAGGACGAGGGCGAAATCTCCTCCGTCCCGCCCATGGCTTCCCACGTCATTGGTGAGCAGTGTGAGTACGGTCTCTGCTGCTGCTGGGTGTGGCGTCTGTAGCAGGGTCAAGGCCTTAGCCCCGAGATGGGGGTCAAGCGTCTGGAGGGCGGCGATGAGATACGAGAGGAAGCGCACCGGCTCGTTGTCCCCCGCTTCGAGTGAGAGCCAGGTGACAGGCATGCCACTTTCGGCGAACCACTGCGCGAGCAGGGTCGTTTTGCCAAAGCCCGCGGGGGCCGAGACGAGCGTGAGCGGACCCCTCACTCCCTGCGCGAGTCGTGCAGCCAGCCGGGGACGGCGCACGAGGTGCGTGCGTGGCAGGGGTCGATGGAGCTTAGTTGCCAGCAGCGGGGTGAGTGCATCGCTCCGCATCCCAGGTGCTGCGGTTTGCGCCGGGGAGCGAGCCTCCTGCGCATCGGTGTCAGGGACGGCCTCGTCGAGCGCAGCAGCCAGTGCCTGGGCCACGGTCTGGAGACGCGCCAGCGTGACGGTCTCGGACTTGCCCAGGTAGCGAGAGGAGAGCTTGCCCTGCTGTTTGCGGTAGGCTTTCCAGTACCAGCCCCCGCGCTTGTGACCAGCCTGCTCACAGCGCGCGGTGAAGCGGCCAGTCTCACTGACGAAGGAGAACGTGGAAGCCGTCTCCAACCAGGCAAACCAGGCAGCAGTGTCCACGGTCAGGACCTGCTCCTGCCCGTCCTGCCGATAGACCAGGGTCTCGCCCTGGACGGTGGGAGTCATGGCTGACTCCTCTCTGCTGTCGCACAGCTGCTCATCGATGCGGTTACCGGACATGCTCACGGTGACACAACAGTATAGCACAGCCTGCGTGATGTTCGGTAACTGAGCAACAGTTGAGACGAGAAGATCTGGGGTGCAGTCTAATGGGAGTCCGACGTGTCTCCGCGGTGGTGGCTGGCGGCTCATCATCCGGGACTTGTTCTTCCTCTTCGGCAACGGCGACGCTGCGCGCCAGCAAATCATCGAGCAAGGCGTAGGTGGACTGCGGGAGACGCTTTATAATCTCTGCAAACAGTTGCTGCTTATAGGTGTGGCAACCGGAGCGTATCAGCCGTTCGATGCGGTCGTTCGTTGGGAACTCGATTTGAGTTCGCGAAAGCGCGTGGTCACGATCGCCTGGAGCATCTCCAGGTTTTGGTCGGAGGCAAGGATGTCGGTAACGAGTCAACTCGTCATCTCATCCGTATCGAGGTTAGTAGCTTCCCGAAACTCGATGTGCTCTCGAATCTGTGTCCGGTGGCCTTTCACCGTGCGTCCCCCCAGTCATACCGGGAATAGAGGGCAGGATCGAGCTTGAGTTGATGTGCGACATAGTCCACCACGGACCTGGGAATGCCGTACTTGGCGGCAGGAAAATGCCCCCTCATATTGGAAGCATTTGAACAAGAGCGCGCAGCCAGGGCGAGTCGGGCTCGTCTTATTGGCAAGGAATTCCAGGTCATCTACCACCAGGGTAAAGTGTTCAATCAGTTCTTCAATATCCCATTGACGTTTCATTGGTCTTCATCTCTCCATTTTATCTATCTATCAAGAAAGGCGGGGAGCAAATACAATGCTGGTATCATCTTTGTCTGTCAAGGTGTGCTCCTGCTCGCTCTATCCACAGCAAACGTGAAAGACCATCAGGAAACGGGGAGAGAGAGGACTTTTATACTAGTGATTCTTGAAGAAAAATATCCTGGTATGAAAAGGAAGAGAGTGGTGAATTCGCAACGGAAAGCACCTTCTGCTACGAGTCTGTCCACCAGCAATAGGGAAAGAATGCAAGTGAGAAGAGACCTAAGCGGCATCTCTTCTTGAATCGAATGGAAACAATCAAACGACTACTTTGCACTTCATGTCAGCTTCGCGCATATCAGCCCTACATTTCGCATTATTCTGAATCCCTCTATTCAGTCGGTAACATGTAATCAGGCGTTGACGGGTTAGTAGGATGCAACCAGCGCCGCGAGTTGTTGACTGGCTTTTTTCATTTCGAGACGCACACGGCCGGCATTGCTGCCAGGGCCGGTGGTGATAACGAGGATAAGATCGCCTACCTCGGCAAACTGCACGGTGCCGGTGTGCGTCTCGATGATGACGTGCTGCGTTTCGCCATGCACGGCCTGCAAGGTGAAATTGGCGACGGAGCCGAAGACGGCTGCTGACATAGCCCCCAACATATCCTCATCATCACCTGGCAGCGCGCCGGAAACGATCAGCCCATCCTTGCCAATAATCAAAGCGCCGGTAATCTCATCAAGGTCGGTTAATCGTTGTAGTATTGTATCCACCTTCGTCTCCTGTGTTCAACTAACGACTCTGGCTTTTCGCTTTCTTCGCCATTGTCAGAGCTTTGTTATACGCCTCCATTGCCTGGAGATACTCGCCCTGGCGCATGTAGGCATCTCCCAGCACGCGATAGCCGGTGGTGTATCTGGGAGCCAGCTTGAGCAGGGCGCGTAGATTGCTGATGACCTCGTCGAGCAGTTCGGGCGCGTTGCGGATGGTAATGCGGTATTCCTGCATGGCATCGTCATATGCGCCAGCGAGCTGGTATTGATAGCCTTTCACCAACTGCTCTTTCTTGCTTAGCACGCTCTCGCCCGCTCCCGATTTGCTGCCGGTGCCGCGCTCTGCCGGTCGTCCTTTGCCAGTAAGGGATGCGGCGTTGGCGCGAGCCGCTGCCGACTGCATAGGCTGCAAGCGCACAGCCGGGCGTCTCATGGTAGTTTCCAGTTCGTTTTCGAGTAGGGCATCCGCGCGATACGCTGGCGCGAGCGGCGCTTCTGGCTCGACGCGGTTGGTTGCCAGCACAGGCGTCGGAGCCTGTTGTGGTGTCTGCGCAACTGGAGCTGTCACTGCCTGCTCGGCGGGAGCATACACTGGCATCTGCGGGGCTTCAAGCGGTTGCGTGGATGCAACAGGCGCGGCGGCTGATTCGGCGGGAGTGTACACCTGTTTCTCAGGCGTGGGGGCCTGGAATGGTACGCTGGCCCACCAGGGCTGCTCGGCGGGTGTTGGTGAGGTAAGGGGCTGTGTAGCGGCCCGTGTTGGAGCCGGTTCGTCAGAACTCTCAACGGGCGCGTCTACGTTGCTCTCTGGATTCGATGTGGAAGAAGCAATGCCAGATTCCTGCGCGATAGTTGAAAGCGCGCCTGGTTGCAGTGGAACAAAGCCCTGCGAGAACAAATCTTTTTCCAATGTCTCCAGTGTCGCCAGGTGTGCTTTTTCATCCTCGGACATGGTCGCGTCGATTTGTTCTTCCCACGAGCCGTACCGGGCCGGTTCCTGTGCGGCGAATGCACTCACTTCGGGCTGTACGGCCCAGGGGTCGTAGCTTGCCGCGGCTTCAGGCTGTGATTGTGATGCGGCAGGCACAGACTGAGGAGCATCGAGCCAGTTGTCGAAAGGCGATGAGTTCGCCTTGCTAGAAGATACTGATTGTTGTAAATCGCTCCACGCGCTATAAGATGGCTGCGCTTCTGCTTCGGGTTCGATAGCCTCGGCTCCGAGCGATTTGAGCCATTGCGGCCAGCCCATGTCTTCATCATTGTCGTCAGATCCGACGAAGAAAGGTAGCGCGTCGTCTTCGGTTTCCGGGGAAGCGGGAGCCGCCTGCAAATCGTTTTCCCTGGATGCTTTTGGCGCAGGTGCAGGCTCAGGCTGCGGTTGATATGTGTTTGGCGCAGGTTCTGGCGCTTGTGGCGCGGGCGCAGTCTGCTCGGGCTGATGGCGCTCGTTCCGTGTAAGCATATCGAGCCAGGCCGGTGCCTCAGAAACTTCTTCTTTCCGAGGTTGAGCAGGAGCATTCCACGGGTCGCTCACCTCCGGCAGACCCGGCTGCGAATCATGCTGTACTTGCTCGTTTGAGGGCGATGCCTCTGTGGTTGCCTTTTCGGCCTGGAACCAGGGCTGCTGCTCCAGCAGAGCCGGGTCGTAGTCGTCATCGATTTCTTGCTGGGAGGCCCAGGCATCGAAATCGTCTCCTGTCTGCTTTTGGGCGGGTTCGGGTTGTTGCTTCCACGTTTCGGCCTGTCGAATAGTCGCATCATCCGACCATGTAGCGGAAATAGGCACTTCTGGAGTTGGCGGCGCGCCTGCCTGCGCGATTGTCCTGGTATCCAGTTCGGCCAGGGAGTCTTGCGCGCTCCAGTTGTACAGGCGATCTGCCGAAGCTCCCTGCGCGACAGTCGCGGCGTCTTCGACCTCCACAGCGGCATATTGGAGAGTACTGATCGCATCAATCTGACTGCCATTGCCGTTGGTATGCTCTTGCAAGACAATCGCGTCGTGTTTTATGACCGCCAGGAAGGGATCATGAGGCTGGCTGGCCGCCAGATCGCTGAACAGTTCCCGCGCCATCACTAGCTCAGGGTCGAGCAATTCCGCGCGTTGTACGAGTTCGCGCGCGCGCTGCATGTTAAAGGCTGAAGTGACGTGCGCCAGGAGTAACAACGCTTTTTCACAGTTGGGGATGTCTTCGAGGATGCGCGAAGCTAGCTGTTCGACCTGGTCATAAATGCCCTCGCGCCAGTGTGTCTCCATCAATCCCAGGCGAGCATCCAGGCGATCAGGTGAAGCGGCCAGTACGGCTTCCCATTCCTGTAATGCCTGTGTGAGCAGGTCCCCGCGCATGTAGAGACGGGCAAGGCCGGCGCGGGACAACATAAACTCCTGCTGTCCCGCTTTGGCGCTCAACTGGTTAAATTCCTGGCGAATCTGGCTGTTGCCCCGGCTCAATTCGTAAGCCTGCTGGTAGCAGTCGAGGGCGGTATCGATGTCGGATAGGTGTTCGCAAATAAGCGCGCGGTCGCAATAGGCGATCACGTTTTCTGGATCATTGACCAGAATCCAGTCAAAGGTTTGTTGCGCCTCTTCCAGGCGACCCTGTGCCAGGTAGACCTCGCCCAGCAGCCGTTGGATTTCCAGCGCATCGGGATAACGCGCCAGAATCTCCTGGCAGTCGGCCATAGCACTGTCGATGCGACCCGCGCTGATGGCGTCCTCTATACTTTGAATACGATCACGAAGCTTTGTTTGCGCCATAAAAATCGATCTCCTGTCTCCCGCCTCAATTCAGAGGGCAACTTTACACGGTGTCCTCCAGGTTGAAACGTTTAGTCACCACCCTTGAGCAACTTTGCGAAATGTTCCGCACTCCCAGATTCATAGGGTCCAATTACCGCCAGTCGCCGCCATTCCGGCGCAAAGCAATGTTGCGCGATACGTTGGATGTCGTCAACTGTCACAGCATCAATTTTTGCTACAACCTCATCAACCGGGAGAATTTTGCCGCGCGAGTACTCCTGGCTCCCCAGCCAGGAAGCGACCTGCGCGGTTCCCTCTAATCCCAGAATAATACTGCCTCGTATATACGCCTTAATACGGTTCAACTCATCTACTGGCACGAGTTGCTGGCTGATACGCTGCAACTCGCCAATGATGGCCTTGATAGCAGGCTCGACTTGTTCCGGGTCCACACCGGCGCTGACAACGAAGTTACCCGTTTCCGCGTAGCTATTAAAGTAACTGCCAATATCGTAGGCCAGCCCCTGCTCTTCCCGAATCGTCTGGAAGAGGCGAGAACTCATGCCCTCGCCCAGTATGGCGTTCGTGAGCATAAATGCATAATAATCGGGCGACGTATAGGCGATGCCCAGCGTCCCCAGGCAGATATTGGCCTGTTCCGTCTCTTTCTGGATGACCGCTACAGGCACCGCATCTTGCGGTGGAAAACTTTCCGCCCAATTTTTGTGCTGGCCGACCTCCCAATCTCCAAAGAGTTGTTCGGTGAGAGCAATCACCTGGTCTGCATCGATATTCCCCGCCACGCTAATAATCAACGAATTTGGCCGGTAATATTCATGTAAGTAGTGCCATAAGTCTTGCTGTTGCAAGCGGGATACGCTTTCGATAAAACCGGCATCGTCGCGTCCCAATGGTAAGCCGGGCCACGTGGTCTCATCGATGAGCAGTCCCACCCACTCCTGCGGATCATCGCGGGTTGAACTCAACTCTTCAATGATAACGCCGCGTTCCTTTTCCAGTTCGTCAGCGTCAAAGATCGGCCTGCGCACCATGTCCGCGAGGACTTCCATGACGGTCGGCAGTTGTTCGCCGGGAACGCGCGCCGTGTACATAGTGAGTTCTTTGTCGGTACTGCCGTTAAAAACCCCGCCAACCCCTTCAATAGCCTCAGATATATGTCTCGCCGTAGGGTAGTGTTGCGAACCTTTGAACAACATATGCTCAATAAAGTGCGAAATGCCTGCCTGCGATTGGGTTTCGTAACGTGAACCAACGGTAAAAATCAGGGCGATGCTTGCGGAACGCATCCCTTCCATTGGCGCGGTCAGTAAGCGCAGCCCATTCCGCAATAGTGTTCGCTGGTATTGCATTGAATATAAGGTACCTTCTTTTGTGACTTGCTCTATTTGAACATGCCACATCATTATAGACGGTTTGAGCGTGGTAGGCAACGGATAAAGGGTGTTGGCATAGCCCTTTTGGGTACTATGAAAGTGGATTGCCAGGAAAAGGTGGGCAAAACCAGTATCTGGACACGCTCCAACGCTGGTTTTGCCCACCTTTTCCTGGCAATGATGCAGGTTTTAGAACAGGCCGATATCGTTGGCAAGCCCGCCAAGACCCCCCAGCAGACCGCCATCATCGTCATAGCGGCGCTCATGTTCGTGTTCAATGCCGTGCAGGAGCATTTCGCCTCCGATGACGGCTGCCGCGCCTCCCAGCGCGCCCATTGCCATACCGCCGCCCTGACCCTGGAACATTCCTCCCAGGCCGCCGCCCTGTTGACCCTGCATAGGCATTCCGGCGGGAGTAGGAACGACGCCCGCGAGATTGGTATGGCATCCAGCGCAGTTAGCGGTGCCGACCGGGGACATCGCCATGCATACGGGGCAGCGCAGCACCATTGGCTGCTGACCCACCATTGGTTGTGGCTGGTAGCCCGCCTGACCGTACTGCTGTGGGTATGCCTGTCCCTGTTGCGGGTACATTTGCGACTGCTGAGGATACTGTGTGCCGGGCTGCTGGTATGTCGATTGACCGCCGTACTGTGACTGGTCATACTGGGATGCATAGGGTTGAGATGGCTGCCCGTAGGGACCAGTCTGCGGATACGCCTGTGGCGCGGGGGCCGGAGTTCCCGTTGCAAGTGGGCTGCCGCAGCCGCCACAGAAGCGCACGCCGGGCGCGTTCTGTCGCCCACAATTGTTACAGTAGGTCGGCGCGGCTGTCGTCGTGGATGGAGCCGGCGCGGCTTGCATCGGTTGCCCGCAATTGGTGCAGAAGGCGGTGCTGGCGGGAACTTCGCTATGACAGGCGATACACTGGCGGGTTGCTGGCTGTGACTGTTCCGGCTGGGCAGTTGCAACCATCGTTTGCCCCACGAGTGATGCGCCACAGTGCATACAAAATGAAGCGCCCGTTTTGACGGTGCCATTACAACGAGGACAGGTGGTAGTTGCCGCTTCCACCGTTGGCGCGACCGCTGCCTGCACAGGCGTGCCGCACGACGGGCAAAATTTCTTGCCGGTGACATCATTGCCACAGGATGTACACGTTGTCATAGATTTGCATACTCCTTATATCGCTACTATATGTGCTCGAATCACTATTTCAGACCCTCTATCGCTTACCAGCAGTGTAGCATAGAAAGACTATTTCGTCGAGTATGCTAGCTCACAAATGGGAAGACTATTTCACTACAGTAGTCGCTGTTCTTAATCGGCTCTGTTGTTATGTTGAGCATGTACTTTTATCTTTTCATGCAAAACTTCAAGTATTACCTCCGCAGGAATCTGATTCTTTGGGGGATAGCTGTCTGGCTCGTACAGTACACGTATACCATAGTCTCTCAGCATCTGGAGACTTCTGAAAAAGGCGGGGTGTCCATCAAGCCCGCCGCCAATGCGAAAGCAGGGAACAGTCACAATGGGCATTTTCAATCCTGTATATTCGCATAAGATGCCGAGCGCAAGGGTATCTGAGATACCAAGCGCCCATTTGTTAATCGTGTTGAATGTAGCAGGAAAGACAATAATAGCATCGGCTCGTGGTAAGACATCCGATTCTTCGGGCCGCTTATACTCACTTCGCACCGGATAGCCCGTAAGCTGTTCAAGAAGGGGAATATCGATGAACTTTGTTCCCTGTGGCGTGCTAATAACACACACTTTCCATGCCTGTGCTTGCGCTTGCATCACAAGATTTGGGACAAGCGTAGCGGAGGATGCCCCACAGGCGATTACATAGAGAACACCTCTCTGGTTAGAAATGGTTTCACTCATGCACTACCTCGATACCATCGGAAGTGACAAGGGATGCAATTTGTTGATCCAGGTTTTTAACAAAACTCGTGTCCTTCCATGTTTCCATTTTCTGCTGTAGAGCAAGAAGGCGCTTTGCGACCGTCCGTGATTTGGTCTGAGCCATTATCGATAGAGCCTGAACTGCATATTCGCAAGCTCCTTCCACGTCTCCTTGTTGGGCATATGTCCCGGCGAGATCAATCAGGAGTGTAGGACGCCTTTGTAGTCGTGCGGGGTCAAGTAAGGTCAACGCATCTGTCAAGGCGTTCTGGGCTGTTCTTAAAAAGGTGTATGTTTTTGAATCTTCTGGATTATACAGTCTCTTAAAGCATGTGCCTTGATAGCCTGCAAATCGTGAACGATCAAAATGAAGCCAGTATATTTCTTCTCCAGGAGGAGGCAAATCTTCAACATGCTCTGCGATCTCTAGCAGCTTGAGGCAGAATTTAGAATTTCCGAGGATGGCCTCTATTTCAGCTTCCACCGCTGCTAAATATGCTCGAACTGTAACATTCACATTTCCCGTTGTTATGCGGCGAGCCTCTTGAATACATCTAAGAGCTTCAAGTGGATTTCCGCTATATGTCCAGGTGAAACTCATCCTTGCCCACGCAACAGCTTCTAGCGCTTGATTCTGACCTTCTTGCGCGGCAGTAATGGCAAGCTGGTGAAAACTTCGCGCACGCGCAAACTCACTCATATCAAATAAAAGATGTCCAGCAAGCTGAGCTATTCCACTTGCAATGCAGCAGAGGCGTGTGCGCATTGATGGGAACGATGGCCTCTCAAGGAGGATTATTACTCTTTGAAGGTGTTCTACGACATAACTGAATAAATAACTAGATGCCACAATAGCACTATGGCGGTCTCGCCAGTAGCTCGCTGTCTTTATTTCAAGGTAATTCAATGTTATTTCATCAGTACTTGATGGATTTGTCAAAGCATTTGAGAATCGCTGCAAGAGGTCTTCATTTAGCAATATGTTGGGTGAAGTCATCAACGCTACACTAACAAAACTGGGAGCTTGTTGCAGAAGTTCTCGGCGAGGCTTATCTACTTCATGCGTGTCTGATAACGTTGGTACGATCTCCTGCATGTTTTTTGCATTTTTGAGAGGTATGATACTGAGGCTATTATTTACAGGTACAATAGCCTCAGCCGGGTAGCCGAGAAGATTGGCGAGGATTTCAAGGCGTTTCCTGGGGATTGGCGTTTTCCCGCCACAATAATCAAACAGGGTTCTTAGTGGGATGTCGGCTTCTTGCGCAATTTCCTGGATGGTATAGCCACTCTCTTTGATACATGCTCGCAGATTATTGGGAAATTTCCCCTGCTTCATTGACATATACAGGACCTCCACACGACGTTTTCATGATTGCTGCACGTTTTCTGCATGGTTAAGCATGTTCTTCGCAGGCTATCCGCTCGAAAATGATCTGGTTCCCAGACCCTTTTATGTAGAATTGAACCAGATCAGTCCAATTATACCATGCAATTTGCTAAAACATTGCAGGTAGGAGAAAGGAGTATCACATCATGGAGCAAGGGAGCGAGGTCGCGCGTTTAATGCAGCAGAGCGAACGGGAGTACGAGGCGGCGCAGCGCGGGTTGTACGGGTTTGCGGCTGGCGCGGCGAAGCACCAGTTTATTACGGCGCGCATGGAGAATATTGGCCGCTGTCATGAACAAATCAAAGAACTGGTTGGCGAGAAGGAGGCGGTCAGGGCGTTGGCGCAGGCATTGGAACAAGCCGGCAGCGAGACGACGCCGGAAAAACCGGGGAAGGATGCGAC
>DASTKD010000593.1:0-40432 GCA_035716135.1 Ktedonobacteraceae bacterium | reverse complement strand
CTGGAGGGCCTTGATCCGAACTGTTAGCCAGCGACGCCGGGACGATTTGCTGCAAGCCATCCAGACTCATATAGCCCTGAGCAGTAGTAGAAAGAGCCGCCATGCCAACTGAACGGATCAAGCCAACCACACGCAGGCTCACCTGTTGCCCGCCAGGGATATTGACTTTGACCATATCGCCGAGGGCAACTGGCGCATACGATTGGGCATTGGTATCCATAGCGATTTCACCGGTAGCGGGCAGCCTTCCGCTGATTAATTGGAGTGTGCCGACCTGCACATGCTGGAGGTCGGGATAGCCGTAAAGATGGAATGGAGTGGTGCCAGCATTTCCTGGTAGATGCCAGGTGGTAGCGTAGGTGGCGCGTTGTTGTAACGCGGCAACATTCCTGGTCTGCCCGAGTTGTGTGATGAGGGCGGGAGGCGCGTTGTCAACGGCAAAGAAAATGTCAAAAGAGCTACTAATGGCGCTATTGAGGTCCTTGCCAAAAAGATCATTCGAGCCATTCACGGCTGTCAGGCCGAGGACACCGATGAAAATGCCCAGGACGATGAGGATGGTGCGTCCTTTGCGTTTCGTGACATCGGCGATAGCTTTGCGGTTCAATACGCTGAGCAACTTCATCGTTTGCCTTCCTCTTCTGCCAGTGGCCCGGTGATGATGGCTTCCACACCCACGCCATGCACGATTCTGCCATCGAGCAGGTTGATACGCGTGCTGGCGCGCGCCGCCAGTTCTGGCGCGTGGGTAACATAAATGACCGTCTTGCCAAACTTTGTGAGATCGGCAAATGTCTCGAACACCTGGTGCGCAGTGCGCGAATCGAGGTTGCCGGTTGGCTCATCGGCAACGATGACGGGCGGATCATTGGCAAGCGCGCGGGCGATGGCGACGCGCTGCTGTTCACCGCCTGAGAGTACACCGGGCAAACTATTCGCCCTGTCATCAATACGCGCCATTTTCATGCACTCCATAGCTCGTTCGCGCCACTGGCGTTTGCGCAGTCCGCTATTGCCGCCCAGTTCGAGGGCAAGCAGGACATTTTCGAGGGCCGTGAGGGTGGGGATCAACTGGAAGAACTGGAAGACAATGCCTACATGCTGACCACGCCAGCGCGCCAGAGCATTCTCGCTCATCACGCGCAGTTCCTGCCCGTCAAAAAGGATGCGCCCGCCGGTTGGGCGATCAATGCCGGTTAGCATATTAAGCAGAGTCGATTTCCCACTGCCGGATGGTCCGTTGATGGCGAACAGGCTTCCAGTTGGAATGGTGAATGTCACATCATCAAGAATGACTGTCTTCCTGGCGCGCGTCGCTATGATGTATGAAAGATGCTCGATCTGTATTAATGGCTGGAATGACGTTTCAAATGCGTGTTGGGCCGTCGGGAAAGATTCCCGGCTTCGTAATTCTTCGTTCTTCATTTTGTACTCCTTCCCTTTGCATACCTGATGGTTTTTGACGATCAGGATCGGTCACGGGTTGTTACCCTGAGTGAGGCGAAGGGTCTGCACGCCGGGTCACTGATGAAGTAAGTGTAGTTTTCTTGCGCGCAAATGGCATCGGAAAAAGTTCTAAAGATAGCAGGCCCTGGAAAGGGCAAAAAGCAGGGTATGCGAAGAAATGCCCATAGAGTTGTAAGAGGATTACGGCGGAAAGAGTTATTGGAGATCAGATCAGACCGTGCCGGAAGGCAAAGGCGACGGCGGCTGAGCGGTTCTCACTGGTGGTCCTGTTGAAAATGTGGGTCATATGATGAGCAATGGTTTTCTTGCTGAGTCCCAACTCCTCAGCAATCTCCCTATTAGTCAGCCCTCGCGCCACCAGTCGCAGTACCTGTACCTCGCGCTCAGTCAGTCCGGCGGGATAGTCCGGTAATGGAGTGGTTGTGGCTGAAGATGATGATAGTGCGATCTCCTCGTCTTGCAGCGCGAGTACCTGTTCGGGCGTCATCGTGCGACCCAGCGACCGCAGAGTGGTAAAGGTATGTTCTCCCAGGTGAGCGCGAATGCAGTCGAGCGAGCATTCAAAGCTGGCACGGTCGATCAATGGGATGGGGATATGCACCGCCTCGCGCAAGACTTCCGCTGTCCCTCGCAGGCAGGCAGCCCGTTCGTACCTGCCCCGGATGGCTGACACGTCCGCCAATCCTTCGAGGCAGGCGGCGATGCATTCCTTCATGTTTAGTTTCCTGGCAATCGCCAGGCTCTCTCTATAGAAGGCGCAAGCCGTCGCATCGTCGTCCAGGGCGTTAGCGGCGCGAGCGAGGTAATAGTTCGCAAAGATCATGCCCTCCTGGGACCCTATCTTTTTGTACAATATAAGGGTTTCTTCTAGCAGCAAGCGCGCCTGTGCAGCGTCTCCCCGGTAGAGCGCCAGTTGCGCTCGTAAGACACCTGTGGAGGCGAAACCGACCTGGTCATCTAGCTTCTTTAAGAGAGGCACACCTTTGGCGAGATAAGCATCTGCCCTTGCCAGGTCACGGTGCGCGGCAATGTGGATACGCGCCATAGTTATAAGTCCATGCGCCACGCCTCGCGTATTGCCCAGTTCCTTTTGCAAAACTATGCTCTCCTCGATCAACCTGAACGCATTCTCGTATGCTCCTCGCAGATAGTCTAAATATCCCAGTGTGTAGAGCGACCAGGCAATGTATTCCCGGTCGCCGATTTCTCGGAAGAGCGCCAGAGCCTCTTCCGCCAGCGCTATATCAATAGTGATGTCGTCTCTTGCCACCCAGGACAGCAGATAGAGGGCGTAGGCGATGCCGGTGCGGTCTTCGAGTTCGCGGAACAATTGCAGGCTTTCCTGGCAATACGCCTCCGCGACATTGAAGTCGCTCTGGAGAAAGGCCAGGCTCGCTGCGGTAAGGAGTGCCTTCGCCTGTATTGCTGGCGCTACTCCCTCTCTTACCGCCAGCGCGCGCTCCAGAAAGACACGCCCTTCACGATACGGCCCGCGAATCGCCCAGAAATTCTTGAGCGCGGCTCCCAGGCGCAGAGCCATCGTCATGCCGCGACCAGCCTCGCCCTGTATAAGCAGCCAATGCAGAACGGCCCGCATGTTCTCGTGTTCCTGCTCTAACAGTTGCAACCACGCGGCTTGCTCGGAGCCTGCATACTGTGGCTCCGCCTGTTCTGCCAGCGCCAGGAAGTAAGCGGCGAGCGACTGCCAGGCGGCTTCATCCTCGCCACAGGTATGCAGGCAATCCAGGCCATACTCGCGCACGGTTTCCAGCATCACAAAGCGGACTTCTTCACCCTCCTCTTCACTCTGGTGGAGCAGGCTTTTATCGATAAGCGCGGCCAGGGTATCAAGCACAGGCTCAGCTTCGCCAATCATTGTCTCGCTGATCGATTCAATCGCCTCCAGCGTACAGCCCCCGACAAAGATTGAGATCAGCCTGAAGAGTTGCTGTTCCGTTTGATCCAGCAGATTGTAGCTCCAGGCCAGGGTGTTGCGCAGGGTCTGCTGGCGCTCCGGGGCATCGCGCGTGCCGCCCGTCAGTATCTCGAAGCGGCGTGTTTTGGTCAACTGGCGGAGCAATGCCTGCGGCGGCAAGAGCTTAACGCGCGCCGCTGCTAATTCGATGGCTAATGGTATGCCCTCCAGGTTGACACAGATGGTTGCAATCGCCTGCATATTAGCCTTTGTGAGAGACAGGTCGGGCTTGATTGCCAGGGCGCGCTCAAGAAATAAGGCCACCGAAGCGTACTGCGTCAGGGCTTCAATGGCCGGCAAATGGGTCCATCTGGGAAGCGCCAGGGGCGGTACAATAAACTCGTATTCCCCCTGAACATGCAGCACCGCCCGGCTCGTCACCAGCACTTTCAGGTCGGGACAGGCGAGCAACAGATCGGTAATGGCGGGTACTGCTGCCAGCACCTGCTCAAAGTTGTCGAGAACCAGTAACATGTGCCTGTCTCGCAGAAAGGTTTTCAGGTCGTCTATGTGTCGGGTACTCTGGCCGCGCAGGGGTTGCAGCAGACCCAGGGTTTGCTTGATCGTCAGGAGAACCAGCCCAGGGTGGATAATAGGAGCTAGTGGGACGAAAGCGACTCCATCAGTAAAGGTCTCGAACAGCCGCGCAGCGACCTCAATGCCCAGGCGAGTTTTGCCGATGCCGCCAGTGCCGCTGAGCGTCAACAGGCGCACCTCTTTTCGCTCGAGCAGCGCGCAAACCGCAGCGATTTCGCATTCGCGCCCTATCAGGGAGGTGAGTTGCGTGGGCAAATTCTGAATAGTTCCTGCCGGGAAATCGCTTATAGCGTCTACCATAGGCTCAGTCAGGGACATACTTTTTACCTCTCTCCTGTTAATACCGTCCCAGGTTTCACTGCCGATGCGAATTGTGTGGTGTTGTGATGCAAGCTGCCGCTTGTATGGGCATTTGTTCGCATAGCGAGCGATCTACTATCCGGCTAAAAGATTATCCATCTTCGGACATTTTTCCGATGCCAGGGCAAATACTGGCGGTTTAGACTGTCCATTATGAACAAATAAACTTCACAGGTGCGCAAGGAGAGAGCCGTTGATACAAAAATCGAGGAAAAGACCAGAAAAGCAACTCAAAAAGTACCCGCAGGTAGGGGTTGGTGTAATCATTACGAAAGGCGATCAAGTTCTGCTCATGAAGCGTAAGGGTTCGCATGGCGATGGCGCATGGTCAATGGTTGGAGGACACCTGGAGTTTGGGGAATCGCTGGAGGAGTGCGCAATTCGTGAAGTGAAGGAGGAGGTAGCGGTGACAATTACGGATATTACCTTTCGCGCGATTACCAATGACCTGTTTGAGACTGAGGGAAAGCACTATGTCACTATCTGGATGGAGGGCCGCTATGTTTCTGGCGAGCCGCTAATGCAGGCTGTGAATGAAATGTCAGCCGTGAGCTGGTTCTCCTGGAATGCCTTACCGGAGCCGCTTTTTTTGCCTCTAGAGCATTTGCTAACTGGTCGCTGTTACCCTGCCCTCTGGTATTTCAATGAATAGCGTTTTTTAACAATCCACACGACAAACGATGAGGAAGAATTAGGAAGGAAAACTCTCTATGGAACTTATTCTTGAACATATCAGTAAACGATACAACAACGTGTGGGGGCTTCAGGATTTCACGTTGCGCGTCGGGCCTGGTATCCTGGGTCTGCTGGGACCGAATGGCGCGGGCAAGTCAACCCTCATGCGTATCCTCGCCACGATTACTAAAGCGACCGAGGGGCGCGTGTTGTGGAATGGCACCAACATAGCAAAAGCGCCAGATGGCCTGCGAGCTGTCCTGGGGTATCTGCCACAGGATTTTGGCGTCTATCCGCACCTGAATGCTGTGGAGTTTCTAGAGTACATGGCCGCGCTTAAAGGGCTGAATCGCAAGATAAGCCGCAAGCGTATCGACGAACTGATGAACGTTGTCAACCTGGTCGATGCGCGCAAACGTCCTCTAGGCGGCTTTTCGGGTGGTATGAAGCAGCGGGTAGGCATTGCGCAAGCCCTGTTGAACGATCCGCAATTGCTGATTGTCGATGAGCCGACGGTCGGATTAGACCCTGAAGAGCGCGTGCGTTTTCGCAATCTGCTCACTGATCTCGCCGGTGAGCGCATCGTCTTGCTCTCAACGCATATCGTCTCCGATGTTGAAGCTACCGCGATGGATATGGTCATTATGAATCACGGCAGGATGTTGATCCACAGCAGCCCTGAACAGATCCTGCATCTCGTTGAGGGCAAGGTATGGGAGTGGGTGATTCCCGGCGAAGATCTGCCCGTTGTCAGACAGCACTACCTGGTGAGCAGCACGCTGCGTCGCACCGATGGCGTTCATGTGCGGCTGGTATGCGAGACACCGCCTCATATCAGCGTAAAAGCGGTGACGCCAACGCTGGAAGATGCTTACCTTTATGCTGTCTCCGCTCTCCCTGCCATATGAGATTGTTCCAGAAGACTTCAGGAGGTGTCGTTTGAACGGATTGCGTGCCATGTTTTATCTGGCCTGGTCTGATTATCTCGAGCGGACACGGCGCTCGAGTTTCCTTATCATATTAGGACTGACAGTAGTAGCAGGATACTTCTACCTGCCTGCCAATTCTTCCACCACCAGTACGCTCGCCTTTACCCTCGACTTTAGCGGGTATCGCGGGGTGTACAACTCGGCCTGGGTGGGTACACAGGTGGCCTTATTCGCCTCGCTCTGGCTGAGCCTGATCGGTTTTTACCTGGTAAAAAATACAGTCGAGCGCGATGTGTCCACAGGAGTAGGACAGATCATCGCTACCACCTCGGTGAGAAAGGCGCAGTATACGCTGGGCAAGATGTTGAGCAATTTCGCGATGCTGGCAACGATGGTGGTGGTTCTCGCGATTGCGGCAGGCGTCATGCAACTGGTGCGTGGCGAAGATACGCATATCGACCTGTTGGCGCTTCTCAGCCCCTTTGTACTTATCATGCTGCCAACAATGGCGGTGGTCGCGGCGTTTGCCATCCTGTTTGAAACGGTATCCTGGCTAAGTAGGACGTTGGGAAATATAGTCTACTTCTTGCTGATTGGTGGCATCATCACGGTCACAGCTTCCATAAACATCGCACCTACGGCTGATTTATTCAGCTCAAATTTTCCTATTCAACAAATGCAGCAAGGGGTGCAGGCAGCAGTGCCAGGCTATAACGGTACATTTAACTATGGTACGCGCTTTGGCACGATTTTTCTTCGCACATTTCGATGGAGCGGAATGCAGTGGAGCGGCGAGATTGTGCTGAGCCGTTTGCTCTGGGTAGGTGTTGCAATCGCTATTGCTTTGCTCGCCGCGCTCTTTTTCAAACGCTTTGACGCTGTGCATGACAGGCAAAGCCGCCGCGTTAAGCTCTTTCTTCGATCGGTATCTCCTGCGACCGACCAGGAAATCTCTGTGTCCGTACCTGCCGGAGCGTGTCTGACGCCGCTGGCAGGGCGGCGAGGGGCGTGGAGATGGGCGACCCTCCTCGCCAGCGAAATGCGGCTGCTGTTAAAAGGAGTCGTCTGGTGGTGGTTTATTGGGGCTGCGACGTTTATTGCCCTGTGCCTTTTCCTGCCGGTAAATATTACACTTGGCTCGCTTTTCCCTGTAGCGTGGCTGTGGGCGCTGCCCCTCTGGTCGGCATTGGGCAATCGGGAGACGCGCTACCAGACCAGGCAATTGATTTTCTCTACTGCACACCCAATTGCGCGCCAACTCTCGATACAGTGGCTGGCAGGCATAGTGATCGCCTTGCTCACCGCCAGTGGCATGATCGCCCATTTCATTCTCATAAGTGACTGGTCGGGCCTGCTGGCGCTGGGTGTCGGAGCCATTTTCGTTCCCGCCCTGGCCCTGGCCACCGGTGTCTGGACAGGCAATAGCAGGCTTTTTGAGATCGCCTTCGTCACCCTCTGGTACATAGGTGTCATCAATCATCTGCCGGTGCTGGATTTTATGGGTGCGAACGCTTCAACACTCGCTATGCACATCCCCCTGGCATATGGAATAGCAGCTATTGCGCTACTCTTGCTGGCGTTTGCCGGAAGATGGCAGCAACTCCAGGGATGAACAGAAGGGTAATCCTGGGGATAGATCGAGAATAGCATCTCACATCCAGCTTACTTTTACCGGTAAGTGCTTGATACCCGAAATAAAATTGGAACGCAGCCGTGCCACCGGGCCATTCAAACGAATAGCGGCCAGGCGCGGCAGCAACTCTTCAAATACGATCCTGATCTCTAACCTTGCCAGGTATTCACCCAGGCAGCGATGCGGGCCTTTCAGCCCGAACGCTGCTTGCTCGTTCGGGATGCGGCGAATGTCAAAGCGAAAGGGGTCAGGGAATTGTCGCTCGTCGTAGTTGGCTGAGAGGAACCAGATCACTACCTTGTCGCCCGCTTTGATTGATTTGCCGCCAAGTTCGGTATCCTGAGTGGCTGTGCGGCGAAAGTGCATCGTTACTGAGGCCCAGCGCAGCATCTCTTCTACGGCGGTTGGTATGAGTGTCGGATCATCGCGCAACGCGGCCAGTTGCGCAGGATGTTCGAGGAGCGCCAGCAAACCTGCGGCCATCGTGTAGCGCGTGGTATCATTGCCAGCCGCGACGAGTAAGGTGAAAAAGTTCTTGAACTCATTTTCCGAAAGCAGCTCGCCATCCTTCTTAGGTCGGAGTAAAAGCGATATTACATCATCTGTAGGATGCTCGCGTCGTTGCCTGGCCTGCTCCTCAGCATACGTGAACAGTTCGTAGCTGACCGAGCTGCGAAACGGCATCAAGTGGTAGGCATCGGTGTCTACCACGTCCACGGGATGAGTGGTATGTTCGGGGTCGCTATTGCCGATTAATGCCTCGCCTTTCTCTACTAGCCACAAGCCGTCCTCGTCGGGAACGCCAAGCAATTTGCCCAGCATACGCATCGGCAGTTGGCGAGCGATGCCGGTCACGAAATCAAATTCACTGCGCCTTTGCAGGTCGTCGATGACCGCTCTGGCGAGCAGGCGAATAGCTTCTTCATACGCGGCCACTTCACGCGGCGCGAAAGGTGGGGCGACCAGGCGGCGATACTGCGCGTGTTGGGGCGGGTCCATCTCCATCAAAGTGCGACGCGCCTGTAATTCCTCTTCCGTCATTTCTTCGTAGCGAATGCCCCTGGCGCTGGAGAACAGGCGCGGGTTGAGGTTGACAGCCAGCAGATCGCTATAGCGCGTCACGGCCCAGAAGCCTTTGCCCTCCCGTTCATCCCACCAGCTTACCGGGTCGTCATCGCGCAGGCGTTTGAAGGCCGCATGTGGTACGCCGCGTGTGTAGATGTCCGGGTCGGTAATATCAGCGTAGGGGTCTCCAGGGTCGATATTGTGCCAGTTGACCACCATAGCTTGCCTCCTTGTCACCTGCAACGAATCAGGTATATCAGATTGATCCTGTACCGTCGCTTTGCGGGGAGAGCGCGAGATTATTAATGCGCTGTTGATAGGCTTCCCTGGTGTGTAGCTTGTGAGCGCGCGCTTCGCGTTCGATCTCATCGAAGGGCGCGTGTTGTTCAAGCAGCCTGATGATTTGCACATGCTCATTAATAGAGGCCCAGCCGCGCTCCGGGATGAAGAGAAAGACACTGTGCCTGATAGTGTCCAGTCGATCCCAGGTCTGCTGGAGTAATTCCACCAGGGTCGTATTCGGACAGCGATCATAAATGACGTTGTGAAAAGCGCGGTTGAGGCGATTGTAGGTAATGGTGTCAAACTCATGCAATGCCTGTTGCATAGCTGTGTTGATTTCCCAGAGACGGCTATATTCTTCCGGCCCCAGATTGTCAGCCGCGAGAGCCGTAGCGTAGCCTTCAAGCAGCGCCAGAATAGTCATTTCTGATTCCCATTGCCGCAGGTCAATTTGCGCAACCTGCGGACTGACATTGCGGTTACTTACCACCCATCCCTCGGCCTCAAGGCGGCGAATGGCTTCACGGATGGGTACCTTGCTGACGCCAAGTTCGCGCGCTAAAGCGTCGATGTTCAGGCGAAAGCCCGAAGCATAGGTGCCATCGATGATGCGCCTGCGTAGGACAGCATACGACCGCTCCTGCTTATTATCGTTTCCTGTTTCGGTTTGTGGTAGCAACTTCTCTTTTTTCAGCAAAACATCACCTGGTATAACCTTTATCGTATACGACTTAGTATACTATATACTATGCTTTTCATCTCTGTCAAGATAAAATAGCGCGTAAAGCAGGGTATGTGAATGATTGATGTGGCGGCGAGGAAGGCGACCGCGAGGGTCGCCTCTACTAAGATACGTAGGTGCTTCCCAGGTTCGTTCATAGTAGAGGCGACCCTCGCGGTCGCCTTATCCTTTCACTATTCGGGTCCTTCCTGGCAGTTATTCACAATCCCTGCCGCATAAAGTCTTGACAATCCAACTAATGTAAACTACAGTATACGTAATCGTATACTATTTTCATGTTTTGCTTCGTATCGTCATTATTCTGTTCGATCTCAACGTTCTGACGGCCTTCGGCATCACAGCCGCCATCGGCAGCCTGCTGATCGAGGCCATTTATATCGATCTGGCCCTGGGAGCCATTCGTTTTCTTATGCAGGAGCCGGGCAAATGGTGGCGCTGGTTCATCTTGCTGGTAGCAATCGCGGTACCGTTCCTGGGTCTGTATGGTAGTGTTGTGCCTTTCCCTGCGTGGCCGGGCAGCCTGGGAGTCTACTGCGCGCTGGGAGGCGTGCTGATTTCCGCCATCTGGACGGTGGTAATGCTGCTCAGGTATCCGCAAAGAATCGGAGCAGCGGGACAGGCGCACGCCTGGGAATGATGGAAGGAGCGTCAGGAGCATGAACGAGGTCAACTCGCGCGCGGAAACCTCCAGCCAGGAGTCGATTGCTGGCATTGTAGCACGCTTGCAGGATGAGGGCGTCGAACTGGTACGCCTCTCGTACTGCGACATGCACGGCACAGCGCGTGGCAAAGATGTTCCACTTGAGACGCTTGGACATGTAGCCCATGAGGGGATTGCTTTCTGCGTCGCCAATCTGATTGACGGGTTGGCAGGCAACCCGACCAACGCGCCCGGCCTCGCTCCTGATCGTGGCTACCCCGATATGCGCGCTCGACCAGTGCTTTCTACACTGATTTCTCTTCCCTGGGAGCCAGGTACCGCCTGGTGCATCGCTGATATAGCGGATGCCGGCGCATTCACCGAGATCGCGCCACGCAACCTGCTCAAGCGCGTGCTGGTGCGCTATCATCACCTGGGCTTGACGCCTGTCATCGGCCCCGAACTGGAGTTTTTCCTGCTCAAGGTGGATGAGGCAGGACAGGCTGTGCGCTACATCGATCATCATTCGATGGCCTATACCGTCGGGCAGCGTAGCGACCCACAGGGCGTTGTGCGCGAAATGCTGAAGGCGGCGCGTGGCATGGGGTTGCAGGCGACGGCGGCCAACCACGAATTTTGCCGGGGCCAATTTGAGATCAACATGCTGCACGGTGAGGCTCTTGATGCAGCCGACCGCGCCTTCCGTTTCAAAGCAATGGTGAAGGAAATCGCGGCTCAACATGGTCTGCTGGCAACCTTCATGGGCAAACCATTCAACGACGATGGCGGTTCCGGCTTCCATATTCACTTGAGTATCAGTAGCGCGGAACAGGCTAACGTGTTTGCCGCCGCGAACGATAGTGATGCATTGAGCCTGCTGGCGCGTCGCTTTTTAGCAGGTATTCTCGAACACGCGCCTGCGCTAATGGCGTTCCTGGCTCCCACTATCAACTCTTACAAACGGTTGGTGCCTGACAGCCTGGTGCCTATCGCAGCAAACTGGGCTTTCGACAACCGTACCAGTTTTGTGCGCGTGCCTGCCGAGCGCGGTATGGCGACGCGCCTCGAAGTTCGCGCCGCCGATGCCGCCGTGAATCCCTATCTGGCTATCGCCGCCTGCCTCGTCGCCGGACTGGACGGTATGCAGCGCGAACTGGAGCCGCCCCCGCCAGTCAGTGGTGATGTCTCGGTCGGCGAACCAACCGGCACGTTGCTGCCGCGTTCGCTGGAAGCCGCCCTGGACGCGCTGCGAGACGATGAACGTCTTTGCGAAGGCATTGGCAAGCCCCTGGTGGAAGCATTTTGCGCCATGAAACGGGTAGAAGTGGAACGCTATCGTACCTACATCACGGACTGGGAACGAAACGAATACTTATGGCATCTGTGAAACGATCAGGGAGGGGGCGTCCGGGGGTCTTTCACAGGTGGGTGTTTTGGAAGGTACTCATCGAGTCTGTCATCCTGAGCGCAGCGAAGGATCTCGGTCCCCGACGAGAGATCCTTCGCTGCGCTCAGGATGACAGTTCGCTCGCCTCTTTCTTAAAAACCTCCCAGTGTAAGCATCCAGGGGTGGGGGAGGAAAGACTTAGTACAGAAAGGTAGCCTGTCAATGACATTGCGGGGATATACCGCGCCACTTTCGCCGGATGGACGCGCGGGGATTGTGCCACCGCCGCCCTGGCACTACTCCGGCGATTTCTTGATCGTGGAGTATCGCACCGACCCGGAGGCAGTGGCGGCGCTCCTGCCGCCAGAGTTGGAGCCTGCCGAAGACCCCGGCGCGGTCGCTGCCATCTTCGCTGACTGGCAATCCTGTTCGGCTGACTTTCACGAATTGATCGACCCGATTCAGGCTCAATATAAGGAATTCTTCATTGTGGTTGGCTGTCGCTATCAGGGTCAGCCTGCCAGCCGCTGTGTTTACATCTGGGTAGATAAAGACTTCGCCATGTATCGCGGCTGGATTCAAGGCTTCCCCAAAAAGCTCGGTTCCATCCACATGACGCGCGCCTTCCCGCTTGGTAGAGCCACGCCTAAGATAGAAGCGGGCGCGCGTTTCGGGGCGACCTGCACTGCTAATGACCGCCAGATCGCCAGGGCTATTGTGACGCTGCGCCAGGTCTCAGAGACAGGCCCGACTGTCAACGACCCGCCCATGCACAATACGCGCCATTTCCCCGCTTATGATAGTGACGACCCTGCTATCTTTGAACTGGTCAACGCGGGTGGCTATGACCGCGAGATCAGCGAAATCTGGGAGGGCGATGCCGAACTGACTTTCTATCCTGACACGCTGGAGGACTTGCAGGCCATTGCGCCGCGTGAGATCATCAAAGGGTATCGTTTCAGCTTTGGCTATACGGTACATGGCGGAGAGGTACTGGCCCAACATTAGGAAGGAGGAAATGCGATGAAACATGTGCGCGTGTTGCATAACGGCGTTCCCACATGGGGACACCCCGACGGGGAGCGCATCCGCCTCGCGGACGGCAACGTCATCAACGAGGCTGAGGCTCGTTATCTTGCGCCCGTCGAGCCAACTAAAATTATCGCCACGCATTTGACCTATCGCAGTCGTGTCGAGGAGTACCGTATGAAAGCTGCTCCCGCGACGCCGTCCTATTTTATGAAGCCGCTCAGTTCGCTCTCCTATCATCGCGCCCCGGTGGCGCGTCCCAGGGGATGCCGCTTCCTTAACTATGAAGGGGAGATCGCGGTGGTCATGGGCAGGCGCTGCAGCGGCGTCTCTATCGATGAGGCGCTACAATATGTGCGCGGCTATACCATCGTGAATGATTGGGGCGTCCACGATTTTCGTCACGCTGATCGCGGCTCCATGCTGCGCGTCAAGGGACAGGACGGCTTTTGCCCGCTTGGTCCCGCGCTCGTCGATGCCGAGGATGTTGATCCAGCGCATCTCACTATCCGCACGTATGTCAATGGGAAACTTGCGCAGGAGGGCGAGACAGGTAGCGACCTGCTTTTCTCCTTCGCCTACCAGATCGCGGACCTCTCGCGGCTCATCACGCTCGAACCCGGCGACGTGCTGCTGACAGGAACGCCGGCCAACTCGCGTCCGGTGGAGATCGAAGACGTGGTCGCCGTCGAAGTCGAGGGCATCGGCCAGCTGGAAAACACTGTGATTGAACTTGAGCGCGACCTGGAACAGATCGGCACGCCGCCCATGGTCACGGCCAATACCCTGCACGTCGCGCTCACCATGCCGGAAGACGAGGCCGAGCGCGTGATGGGAAACGCATAGCACGTATCAGGGTGGGAACAGAACTGCCCTGATGATTATAAAGAGGGAAAAATCTATGTACTCTGAAATATTTGCCGCCATTCATTATGCCGCCCTGCGTGTAGCAGACGTGGACGAGGCGCGGCAACGCTGGTCGCGCGTGCTGGGTCTCACGGGTAAGCTCGAAGATGGACGCGCTTTACTACGTTGCGCGCATGAAGATTACGCGCTGGTGCTTGAGCAGTCATCACAGCAGCCTGGGATTGAGTACGTGGCGTATGAACTGGCTCCCGGCGTCTCGCTCGCTACCATGCGCTCGCGGTTGAGCAATTATGGCGTTCAAGCGCTTGAAATCGAGGTGCCGCGCAGGGATACCGCGCTACGCCTGAATGACCCCGATGGCAATGGGGTGGTAATCCTCGCGTACCAGCGTCCGGCTGATCCTCGTCCAGCCGAGGTATTGTACTCGGATACGCTGTCCGCGTTTCATCCGCGCAAGTTTGGGCATGTCAATTATCTGACGAGCAACGTTGCTCAGGCCGTGCAGTGGTACATCGATGTGCTGGGTTTCAAATTGACCGACGGCATCGGCGCAGAGGGACGCTGGCTGCATGTCAACGCGGACCATCATGTGCTGGCCTTTCTTGAGAAAGGCTACAACCACATTCATCATCTCGCCTTCGAACTGGTGGATTGGGGAGAGTTGCGCGTCGCGCTCGATCATCTTGCGCAGCATCGACGCGCCATTGTATGGGGGCCGGGGCGGCATGGCATGGCTCGTAACCTCTTCAGCTATTTTCGTATGCAGGAGGAAGAACTTTTCGTCGAACTCTTTGCCGATATGGAACGCCTGCCAGTCAACCACGAGCCGCGCTACTTCCCCGATGATGCCCATTCCTCGAACACCTGG
Organism: Ktedonobacteraceae bacterium; assembly: GCA_035716135.1. Taxonomy (GTDB): domain Bacteria; phylum Chloroflexota; class Ktedonobacteria; order Ktedonobacterales; family Ktedonobacteraceae; genus CF-113. Next base: position 25,976 of record DASTKD010000593.1, on the reverse strand, counting down.
GGCATCCTGCCACCGCGTTCGTACTTCCGCTTCGATGAGCAGGCCATACGCGCCGAACAGGAGCAGTTTGCCGCCCACGCGGATTACCTGGCAGTGTAGCCCGTTTTTAAATAGGCCGAAAGCCTCTCCATTTCTTGGAGAGGCCGTCCTCCTGCTTGACAACGGCTGAGGTAGACCGTACACTTGCTTACAGAAAAAGCGTTGCTCGATCCTCTCAAGAAAGGAGGGTCCTACGGTTTGTCACCCTCGAACATCTACCGTCATTATTTCATCCCACAAACATCCATGTCTGTATAGCCTTGTTGGGAAAGGCTATGCGCTGAAGGAGGTAGACTATGCAAAAACGAGAAGGGACGCTGCGCCGCGAACTCTCTTTCATTGAAGCCATCGCCCTCTCTATTGGCATCATGGCCCCAACAGCGGCTATGGCGCTCAACGGCTCACTTGCCGCCGGTATCACCGGCAGCGCCGTCCCGCTAGCCTTCCTGCTGGCCGCCGTCGCTGTGGGCCTGGCGAGCTTCTCCTTTATCCAGTTTAGCCGCTATTTCGCCCACAGTGGCTCCGTCTATGGTTTCAATGGAGTCGCGTTGGGACCGCGCGCCGGGTTCTTTTCCGGGTGGGCTTTACTGGGTACATACCTGGCCTTCACCTGTGCCTCGACCGCCGAGATCGGCAATTTCGCGCAGGCATTTTTTGCCAGCGTCAATGTCAGCGTTGACTGGCTGCCGTTGGCGCTGGTGGCTGGCGTGCTGATCTGGTTTTTCGCCTACAGTGCGATTGCCGTATCGACGCGCCTCACCCTGGTCATGGAAGGCGTTTCCGTCCTGCTCATCCTCGTTGTCACGGTCGTGATCCTCTCCAAAGTCGGAGCAGCGGGTCATCTGACCGCGCAGCCGTTTAATCCGGGCAACCAGCCGCTCAGCAGCGTGGGTCTGGCTGCCGTTTTTGGCTTCCTTTCCTTCGCCGGTTTTGAGGGCGCAGCCACCCTGGGCGAGGAGACGCGCAATCCGCGCCGCAACATCCCCCTGGCGATCCTGGCTGCCGTGATTGGCACCGGCATTTTCTATGTCGCCGTTACCTATGCACAGACGGTGGGTTTTGGCACCAACTCAGCGGGTGTGCAGGCATTTGCCAGTTCGACTGCTCCCCTGGGCGACCTCGGCCAGCGCTACGTGGGCAACGTGATGGGAACCCTGATTGACCTGGGAGCGACCATCAGCGCCTTCGCCAGCGCGTTGGGAACAGCCAACGCTGGCGCGCGCATCCTGTTCTCGATGGGACGAGATGGCTTCATCAATGATCGTCTGGGTGGGGCAAGCCGTCGCACTGGTTCACCTGCCCTTTCGGTAGCGGTGGTGATGATCCTCACCTTCATTATTGTAATTGGCTGGAGCCGGGAACCTGGTATCAACGGGGCTTCCCTTTTTGGCTATCTCGGCACCATTGGTGTTTTCTTGATCCTGGTGGCCTATATCCTGACCAATATCGGCGCGATCCGCTTTTTCGTGATGCGGCGGCTCTGGACATGGCAATGGATCATTCCGGTCGCGGCTATTCTGGTGCTGGGCTACACGCTCTACAGTAACATCTTCCCCATTCCGGCAGCACCCTATAATATTTTTCCCTATGTGGCGCTGGCGTGGCTCGTGGTTGGCTTGCTGATCGTGTTTGTCAGCCCGGCCCTGGTCAGACGCATTGGGATGCACCTGGAGGAGAATGAGGGGCTGCATGTTGAAGAACATGCAGGTCCGGTGTCGTAATATCGGTCACGAAACCATCGCATGATAGATGGCTTGGAACGCCATACCCTGGGTTGTGAGGGTATTATTAAAGGTTATTAAGGGCAGAGCGGTGTTGGTTACTGAATACTGCATGGAGGCGAAGACCTGGTTTGCCGCCAGTACATGCAGCGCTTTTGTCGTCCACGCGGTCATGAAACTGGTATTGTTATATTTCCCATCATCGTGGGGCAGGCCGTCACTTTGCGTGGATTGGTCGGCGGCGTAATTCCATTCCGTAATCATAATGGGCAGCGCTGTTCCCAGCGTGGATTGCATGACAGCGCGCGCATCGGTGAGATGGGTTGTCCAGTTGTCAAGGTTTGCGAGGCAACTGGCAGCCGGGTCCTTGTAGCTACAGGTGTATTCGTGCCAGCTTATGGCATCGGGGCGCGGGTTCGCGCCTTGCAGGAAGGTGGTCAGATTGTCGTGGCTGTACTGGTAGCTGACAGGACCGATAAACTTGCCATTGCGCGCCAGGCGTTTGAATTGTGGAATGAGCGTATTCCACCCCTGCGTATAGCGTTCAATGGTGATGCCGTTCCAGTCGTCCTCGTTGCCAAATTCGTAGTAGACGAGACTATCGCCAAAGACGCTATTGCTATTCTGGATCATGCGCGTGTCATCGGCGAGCGCGTGGGGATTGCGCAGGCCGGTCAACACGACGAGAGGGATAGCGCCAATACTTTTCACTGCCTGTTCCGCCTGTACCTCAAGAGCATTGGGGAGATTAGTGCGCATGGGTATGCGCACGATACGGACGTGGATTTGTTGCATTAAATCACGGGTAGTCGCCGACGTAACCACCTGATCATCAGCGGTAAACAAACCCAGATTGGTGCCAAAGAGCAACGGTGAAACCGGCCCCTGTACCACCTGCGTGCTGCTCGCTGAGCTATGTTGAGTAGGTACTGCGGTTGGCTGGGAAGGTGTTTTCGCCTGTCTGCCCGCCGTGATGTCGTTGACCACGATCACTCCCCCTATCACAATCACTACGAGCAGAACAGAGAGCAACACCAGAACAGGGCGACGTTGAAATAATCTTGAGAAGTATTTTTCATTCTTCATAGTACTGTTACTATACTCAAAGCAAGAAATGTTTGCAAGCGAACCCTGACTAACAATGCGGGTGCCTTCGGCAACGCCAGAAGCACGACAGATGCGCAGGATATGCTGGTTGGAGACCCTTTGCCGCGCATCTGCTAAAGGAAAGCGTTCCCTCCGTCCCTTTATTCCGGTGCCAGACCCCAGTGTTCCGGGGAGCGCCAGAGGCTGGAGAGAATCAACTCGCGTATAAACACGAGTTCTTTGGGCAGGCGATCATACAGCTTCATGAACAGTTCTTCGTGCGCGAGCAGTTCTTGCTGCCACGCATTGCGGTCAACCGACATGAGTTCATTGAACTGCTGGCGCGTGAACCCTTTCATGCCACGCCAGTCCAAATCTTCGTAGCGCGGCATCCAGCCGATGGGGCTTTCGATACTCACGGCGCGACCGTGCGCGCGCTCGACGATCCATTTCAGGATGCGCATGTTTTCGCCAAAGCCGGGCCAGAGAAAATGGCCGCTGGCGTCGCGTCGAAACCAGTTCACGCAAAAGATACGCGGCGGGTTGGGCAAGTTCCGCCCAAAATTCAGCCAGTGGTTGAAGTAATCTGCTATGTGGTAGCCCACGAATGGCAGCATAGCGAACGGGTCGCGGCGCACTTCGCCGGTTTTGCCTGCGGCGGCGGCGGTTGTCTCGGAACCCATCGTGGCGGCGGCATACACGCCGTAATTCCAGTTGAACGCCTGGTAGACCAGCGGCACCGCGCTGGCGCGACGCCCACCAAAGATGAAGGCCGCGACGGGAACGCCTCGCGGGTCGTCGGCGGCCGGGTCGATGACGGGACACTGGCGAATCGGCGCGGTAAAACGCGCGTTGGGATGTGCGGCCTTGCGCCCGCTAGCGGGTGTCCAGTCCTGCCCTGTCCAGTCGATGAGATGGGCTGGCGGCGTCTCGGTCATGCCCTCCCACCACACGTCGCCATCGTCGGTCAACGCTACATTCGTGAAAATGCTGTTGGCGCGGATCGAAGCCATCGCGTTCGGATTGGATGTTACACTCGTGCCGGGCGCCACGCCAAAGAAGCCAGCTTCGGGATTAATAGCGTAGAGCTTGCCATCAGTCCCTGGCTTAATCCAGGCGATGTCGTCGCCGACGGTCGTAACCTTCCAGCCCTCCTCCTGAAATTCGGCGGGTGGGATGAGCATGGCGAAGTTGGTCTTGCCACAGGCGCTGGGGAAGGCGGCGGTCACGTAAGTTTTCTCGCCCTCTGGATTTTCGACGCCGAGAATAAGCATATGCTCGGCCAGCCAGCCCTCGTCGCGCGCCTGTACCGAGGCGATGCGCAGCGCAAGGCATTTCTTACCCAGCAGCGCGTTGCCACCATAGCCTGAACCATATGACCAGATCGCGCGCTCCTCCGGGAAATGCACGATGTACTTGTTCTGTTTGTTGCACGGCCACGAGACATCCTGCTGACCCGGCTCGAGCGGCATCCCGACTGAATGCATACAGGGAATAAAGTCGCCATCACTTCCCAACACATCATACACAGCGCGACCCATACGGGTCATGATGCGCATACTTACGGCCACATAAGGTGAGTCGGTCAGTTCGACCCCAATGTGCGCGATGGGCGAGCCGAGCGGCCCCATGCTGAAAGGAATAACATACATCGTCCGCCCGCGCATACAGCTGTTAAACAGGCCAGCCAGCGTCTCCTTCATCTCTCTGGGTGGAACCCAGTTATTGGTGGGGCCGGCGTCGATCTTGCTTAATGAGCAGATAAAGGTGCGAGCTTCAACACGCGCGACATCTTCAGGGTCGGAGCGAGCGAGGAAACTGTTGGGACGCTTCTCAGGGTTGAGCCGTATGAAAGTGCCAGACTCAACCATCTGCTCGCACAGGCGCTCGTACTCCTCCTCTGAGCCATCGCACCAATACACATGGTCGGGTTTGCACAGCGCGACCATCCTTTCGACCCACGCGCGCAGCTTCACATTAGTTACATAGCCAGGAATATCCATGGAAACCTCCAACAAATCAGAATGCTATAATGGAGCGGAACGAGCTATTTATTACACGTCGAAGTCCCGTCTCCCTCTCCATTATAGCATTCCTGCGCTTATTGGTTGGTTGGTGGATGCACTACCAGCAATGGTAGCTTTGTTGCGCCGAGCATAGCCTCTGTTACACTGCCCATCGCCAGACGTTGCAGACCGCCGCGCCCATGGGTGGTGACGGCAATCAGATCACAATTCCCGGTTAGACGTTTGCTCTCGCCCTCTTCACCGTGTTCGGCGGCGCGGATCAGTGTTTCGGCTACATTCTTGCCGGTAGCGATGGTTGTGTTCAGCGAGACCGCGAAATTCGCCGCTTGCCCTTCATATTTCTGTGACACCTGCCGCAGGTAGGTTTTCGCTTCGTCGAGCGCCGCATCTTTCGAGGCGGTCGTATTGTCATGAGTGGTAAGAGGCACGACGCGCGTCAGGAGGAGTGTTCCCCTGGCAGGAGCGGCCAGAGCGGAGACAAGCAGAGCAGTTGGGAGAATAGCAGCCTCCGCGAATTGAGAGCCGTCGAGCGCGACCAGAGCCATGATGGAACGCAGTGGACGCAGGGGATCTGGGAAAGCTGTATCAGGCGCGCTGCCATTCTCGCGCAACACCAGTACTGGCACCTCACTGACCCGCGACACTCTTTGCGCCATGCTGCCCAGTACCCAGCGTTTGAAACCTGTATCACCACGACTGCACATTACGATGAGGTCGATGCGTTCTTCGCCGGCAATATCTTGAATTGCCGCAGCCGCCGGTCCCACGGCTACCTTTGCCTCAACTTTTACTCCCGCCAGTTTGTCACAATGGCGCATTCCTTGCACATATTCTTTAGCCGTCGCCTCCTTAGCTGCCAGCGCTTCTTCTCCCAGTACGTTTGGCTGGGCCAGGTACGGTCCGTATGCATACGAGCTGTATTCTGGCGGGATGCCTACGACGCTTAATAAGACGACAGTGCCATTGCCGGCGCGAGCGAGACGCGCTGCCACTATGAGTGCGCGTTCAGCACGCGGCGAACCATCCAGAGGAACAAGTATACGCTTAAACATGATGTCATCTCCCTGTCACTTCCTGTCGGGCTATCCCACAATGGGCCGCTCCGGCGTTCCTCATCAACAAGGGCTATTTTTTATATGGGCGGCTACGAGAGCCGCCCTTTCGCTACTATCTGGCATACTCATCGCGGAGTATGTTTACTTTCGATTACGGGATGATTTTCAGAACGCCCACCGCGCCTTTGCCTACACCATTGAACGAGTGTGTCACGAACGGGTAGAGGCCAGGCTGGGGTATGGTCAGTTCTACCATCATGCCGCCACCAGGAGGGATAGTCACCGTTTGGTTTCCAACCATATGGTTGGCGGGGTTCCCATCAGCATAGCTATCGCTGAAGATAGCTCCTACAACGTGGAACGCGGAGAACAGGGTTGGCCCGGCATTTACGATGAAAATGCGGATGCGTTCTCCCGCCTTTGCGACGATAGGCGTTGTTTGGTACTGGTTGGCATAGCCGTTAAAGACGACATAGTCGGGGTTCCCTGCCGTCAGTTTGGCGTTATCTATCAGGTACGTGCCATCCGCTTGCTGAGATGTATAGAACTCGCTCTGCACCAGCACATATTCCTGCGCCGGCACCCATCCTTGCGCCGGATCAACAATGATCGAGCCATACATGCCGTTTGCCATATGGTAGATGGTAACGGGCGCGCCACAGTGATACATGAAGACGCCCGGGTAGTCAGCTTTCCAGTCAAAGCTGAAGCTTTTGCCTGCCGGGATTTCCTTATAGTTGACGTTCCAGGGCGTCTGGGCCGCGTGGAAGTCGATAGAGTGCGGCATATTGCCATCATTCACCAGGGTGAAGTGAATCGTTTGTCCCTGACGTACACGGATGACGGGACCAGGCACCGTACCGTCGAATGTCCAGGCGTGGTACACCACTCCTGGCGCAATCGAAACCAGTAACTCTTTGACGGTCAGCGTCACATTGACTGTACTACCCTGAAGCGTAGCAGGAGCCTTCGGGTTGTAGGTCTGGTGGGCCACCGTGGGAGCGGTTGCCGACGTTGAACTGGAGCTGGTAGAAGCCGGCATTGAATTGCTGGTTGTATTTGATGACGAACTGCTGGCAACGCTGCCGCTTTTGGCCGCGTTAATGCTGGATGCGCCAAAGCCAAAGCTGACCATGCCTACCATAAAAACGACGGCGATAAACATGGCGATAAATGGCGCGTTCCACCACGAGCGTTTTGATGATGACTGTCTGGTTGCGGCAGGTTTGCCATTGCTTTCCGCATAACTGTTGAGTCGCTCCAAATAGGCGCGTGTAGTATCACTCAGCATGACTGGAGACTCTGGCGTCTCGTCAGTGGGAGATGTTGGACGTTTATCGTTGCTGATCATAGCGGTGAATTCCTCTCCATACGTTCTAAGAACAAGTTTGATGGACTGCGTTTCATGTTCATAGCATAAGGTGAGTCAATCACAATCCTGTCACGTTTAGACCGGCTAAGATCACAGAGGAATCACAGGATGCTCAAAAGTGGTGGATAAAAGGGCGACCGTAAAGGTGTGGTCGCCCTTTTGCCTGTTACTCAATCCGTCCATACCCAGTCGCGTATTTCGGGCATGTCCTCGAGGTTTGCCCGCACGTATTCTTTATGTTTGTCGAGCATATCGTTGCACTCCGCTATTAATGGCGCGGTGAGACCTCGCAGGCGCGTGGCGCGCCGCATGGCCTCGATGCAGAGGTGGTAGCGACTCATATGGTTCAGCACCACCATATCGAAAGGCGTGGTAGTTGTGCCTTCTTCCATGAAGCCGCGCACATGGAAGCGCGGCGTGTTGGGGCGTCCATGCACGATCTCGTGAACGGCGCGCGCATAACCGTGAAATGCGAACACCACCGGCTTGTCTTCCGTAAAGCTGTCGATGAAAGCGGCGTCTTCCATGCCATGGGGATGCAGGTAGGGTGGATAGAGCTTCATCAGGTCTACCACATTGACTACGCGCACCTTCAATTCAGGCAGGTGATGGCGTAGCCACCCTGCCGCGGCCACCGTCTCAAGCGTGGGAATGTCGCCGGCACAGGCCAGCACAACATCGGGTTCGATGTGTTCGTCGTTGCTGGCCCACTGCCAGGTCGAAAGGCCGCGTGTGCAGTGGTCGATGGCGTCCGTCATGGAGAGCCATTGCAGTTGTGGCTGCTTATCAATCACGATCAGATTGACGTAGTCGCGGCTGCGCAGGCAGTGATCGGCGACTGAAAGCAGGCAATTGGCATCCGGCGGCAGGTAGATGCGCGCTACCGTTCCTTTCTTTGAGAGTACCGTATCGATCAGGCCAGGCCCCTGGTGACTGAAGCCGTTATGGTCGTTGCGCCAGCATGTTGATGTCAACAGGATGTTCAGGGATGAGATGGGCGCGCGCCAGGGCAGCTTGATGCCCTCTTCCAGCCATTTGGTGTGCTGTACGGTCATCGAAGCCGAGACCAGCGCGAAGCTTTCATAGGTTGCGAAGAGGCCATGCCGCCCGGTGAGCAGGTAGCCCTCGAGCCAGCCATGACAGAGATGTTCGCTCAGCACCTCCATCACACGCCCATCGGGCGAAAGATGATCGTCCGTCGGGTAAATGGGTTCCAAAAATGTGCGGTTCTCCACCTCGAAAACGTTGGTCAGGCGATTGGAATTGGTCTCATCGGGACAGAAGAGACGGAAATTTTGCTGTTCAGCGTTCCTGGTAAAGATGTCGCGCAGCATCATGCCAAGTTGGCGCGTCGACTCTTTATGTTCGGTAGCAGGTTTTTTGATTTCAACCGCGTAATCGGTAAAGTCGGGAATGTCCAGGGGTATCATGAGTTTGCCGCCGTTCGCGTGCGGATTGGCTCCCATGCGGCGTTCCCCGGTGGGCGCGAGTTCCGCCAGTTCGGGAATCAGGCGAGCATTCTCATCAAAGAGTTCTTCGGGATGGTAACTGCGCATCCATTGTTCAAGAATCTGCAAATGTTCAGGTTTTGTCTTCACATCCGCTACCGGCACCTGGTGCGAGCGGAATGTCCCCTCGATCTGAAGTCCATCGACCTCTTTGGGACCCGTCCATCCTTTCGGGCTGCGCAGGATAATAGCCGGCCAGGGTGGTTCATGGGTGAAGCCTTGCGCGCGCGCCTCATCTTGATAGGCGCGGATTTTCCCGTAGCAGGTCTCCAGTGTCTCGGCAAAGGCTTTGTGCATGGTCATGGGATCATCCCCTTCCACATAGTGGACATCGTAGCCAAAACTGGAGATCAGTTTCCGTACATCGGTGTCGCTTTCGCGGCCCAGCACGGTTGGGCCAGAAATCTTGTACCCATTCAGATGCAAAATGGGCAACACCGCTCCGTCACGCACGGGATTTAAAAACTTGATGCTCTTCCATGATCCCGCGAGCGGTCCCGTTTCCGCCTCGCCATCACCCACAACCGCCGCCACGATCAAATCGGGATTATCGAACGCGGCCCCGAAGGCGTGTACGAGTACGTAGCCAAGTTCTCCTCCTTCGTGAATGGAGCCGGGCGTAGGTACGCTGACGTGGCTGGGTACGCCTCCGGGCGTCGAAAACTGGCGAAAGAAGCGATTCATGCCCCCAATGTCCTGCGAAATCTGAGGGTAGATTTCCGAATACGTCCCCTCCAGATAGACATTGGCGAGAATGGCGGGTCCGCCATGTCCGGGACCGGCCAGGTAGATCATATCCACATCGTGATCCTGGATCAGTCTGTTCAGATGCACATAAATGAAGCTGAGGCCAGGCGATGTTCCCCAGTGTCCCAGCAAACGCGGCTTGATATGCTCAGGCCGCAATGGTTCTCTCAGCATGGGGTTCGCTTGTAAATAAATTTGCCCCGCCGTTAAATAGTTGGCCGCGTTCCAGTAGCGATTCATCAGCTCCAAACGCTTCTGATCGATAGTTGCCATTGTATTCTCCAATCTGTTTGAGACGTTTATATTGTAGGAGGCAGCAGCCTCGACACCATTACCAGAAATCAGGATACCATAAACCTGTCAATACGATAGTAACGCGATAGAATGCTTCCTGGTTTCTGAGTTATGATCAAAGGTGTGTAGGGACGCGATAATGACGTTATACAAAATAAGAGGGGCATCCCATATAGAACGAAAGGGGGTCTGTCATCCTGAGCGAAGCGAAGGATCTCCGGCGTTTCGCATCGAATGAGGAGGTCCTTCGCTTCGCTCAGGATGACAGGAGGAACAATATGCGCATCCTGGTATTAAACGCCGGTTCAAGCAGCCAGAAGAGCCGTTTGTATGAAATAGAGAATAATGTGTCCGATCTCGCGCCTGCTCCGCTCTGGCAGGCTGACGCTGATTGGACGCACCATCCTGGCACCACCGATCTCAAGATTAGCACTTCTGGTGGCGCGACAAAAGAGGAAAGCTTGCCCACCGATGAGCGAGCAGCCGTGATTGAACGTATGCTCCAGACGTTGTGGAGTGGCGAAACGCGCGTAATTGATAATTTTTCGGCTATCGACATCGTGGGACACCGCGTGGTGCATGGCGGCACTGAGTTTGAGGACAGCGTCCTCGTCACGCCACAGGTGAAGGAGGTCATTCGCAAGATGGCGGTGCTGGCCCCGGAGCATAACCCGGCCAATCTGGAAGGCATCGAGGCTATCGAACGCCTCGCGCCCGATATGCCCCAGGTAGCAGTGTTTGATACAGCCTTTCATCGTTCTATGCCCGAAGAGGTCGTCGTATATCCGCTGCCCTATGACTGGTTTGAGAAAGAGGGCATTCGCCGCTATGGTTTCCACGGCATCAGCCATAGTTACTGCGCCCGGCGCGCCGCGCAAATCCTCGGCAAGGACCTGTCTGCGCTACGCCTGATTACCTGCCACCTGGGCAACGGCTGCTCGCTGGCCGCTATTCGCGGAGGGCGCAGCATCGACACCAGCATGGGCTTCACCCCTCTCGAAGGCGTGATGATGGGCAGTCGTTCAGGCTCGGTCGATCCCGGCATCCTGTTCTACATGCAGCGCGAAAAAGGCTACACGGTAGATCAACTGAACACGACGCTGAATAAGGCGTCTGGTCTGAAAGGCATCGCCGGTTCGGGCGATATGCGCCAGGTGTTGCAGAAGATGCGCCGGGGAGACGCGCGCGCGCGCCTGGCCTTTGATATGTTCACGCATCGTTTGCGCTCCTCCATCGGTGCGATGCTAGCCTCGCTGGGAGGGCTGGACGCGCTGGTATTCGCGGGCGGCATCGGCGAAAATGCCGCCGAAGTACGAGCCGCAGCCTGTAAAGCCTTCGGCTTTCTTGGTCTTAAACTGGATGCACAGAAAAATGCTCAATCACCTGCCGATGAAGACATCGCGGCACAGGATTCACAGATTCGGGCGCTGATTGTGCATACTCAAGAGGATTGGGCCATCGCGCAGGACTGCTGGAAACTGGCACGAAAAAGAGCGCAATAAAACAGTACAGATGTCCAGCGCTGGACATCTGTACTGTTTTATTGCGCTCTTTTTTCCAGTTCTGGCATACTACAAAAGAACTATCAAGCAGACGACAAATCTGAAAAAAGAGGTCGCAATCGTGAGTATATCGTTGACGAGTGACCAGGTGTTAGCCCTTGCGCCCGATGCCAGTTCAGCCAGCGCTGGCAAAAAGCTGGGCAACACCAAAACCTGGCGGAACCTCGGTCAAAATTCCTCGGCGCTGTGGGGAGAGTGCCAGGGAAGCGCCCTGTATCAAGTCAAAGTCGAACTCTCCACCTTAACCACCCAGTGTAGTTGTCCCAGTCGCAAGTTCCCATGCAAACATAGTCTTGGCCTGCTGCTCCTGGCTGCTAACGATCCATCGTCTCTTCCTGTAGCCACAGAGCCGCCTGCGTGGGTGACGGCATGGCTGGCTAAAAGGCAGGGAGTCAGTACGCGCAAGCAGGACAAAGAAGCGCAACCATCCGGCGAAAGCGCCCAACGTTCCCATGCATCTCAGTTGAAACGCGCCGAAAAGCGTGCAGCTCTGGTATCGAAAGGACTGGATAGCCTCGATCTCTGGCTCAACGATCTGGCGCGCAACGGGCTGGCGAGCGTGCAGACCCAACCGGCCTCGTTCTGGGAAAGTAAGGCGGCGCAGATGATCGATGCGCAGGCGCCTGGTATTGCTGCCCGCCTGCGTCTCATGTCCGGCATCCCTAACGCCTCGCGCGACTGGCCTGAGAAACTGCTGGAGCAACTCGGTTGCCTCGCTTTGCTGACTCATGCTTATCGTCGCATCGAGCAATTACACGCGCCACTACAGGAGGATGTGCGCCAGTTGATCGGCTGGACGCTCTCCCAGGAAGAGGTCGCGTCGCGCGGCGAAACCGTGAGCGACGATTGGCTGGTGCTGGGTCAGACGCTGAACGACGAAGAGAAAGTGCGTGTGCAGCGAACCTGGCTGTATGGCGCGCGGAGCCAGCGCCGCGCCTTGCTGCTGCAATTCTCGCCAGCTGGCGCGCCCTTTCCAGAAATCTATCCCCTGGGTTCGCGCCAGCAGGCCGACCTGCTTTTCTGGCCCGGTGCCTGTCCACAACGCGCCCGTTTAGTCACTCGTCGGGGAGAGATCGCGCCATTGCAGGGACAGCTTCCAGGTGAAGAACACATCGATACTTTTCTAGCGGGAGTTGCCTCGGTGTTGGCCTGTCAACCCTGGATGGAGCGTTTTCTGTGCATCCTGCGCAATGTCACCCCCGTTTGTATAGACGGCGGCGCTACGTGGTATGCGCGGGATAGTCACGGCGATGCCCTGCCGTTGGCGAAAGGCGAGTACTGGCAAATGCTGGCCCTCTCCGGCGGCTCTCCGGTAGACCTGGCGGGTGAATGGAATGGAGAAACTCTGCTACCTGTTGGCATGATGGCGAATGGAGCATACTTTTTGCAAGGGAGGACGTTGCAATGAGTACACCTCAATTCGTGACAACCGCCCTCGTCGGAAGCGCTCGCCAGGAGCAAGTGGATGTGGCTACCGGCACGTCCATAGATGCTCTTGTCGCGGAACTTCCAGCGGGAGAGTTCGAGCGTCGCCTGTTGCTGCAAGCCGGGGCGTGGGCTGTCTACCGGCAGGCAGGGGAAATTGCTGAACATTTAGACGAGGCTCCTGACCCCGCGCCTGTCGAAAGTCTTCCGGTCTGTTCTCCGTCGATTGTCAGAATACTGCACAGCATGTTGCTGGGAGAACACGAAAATCTTTTACCGGTGGCTCTGCAATACCTGCGAGAAGCGCGTGTGCGCCTTCCATACGAGTTGTTGCCACTGGCGCTGGCCGCCAGAACCACGTCGCTGCAATCCGTCGTTTTTCCTGTGCTGGGCGAGCGCGGCATGTGGTTGAGTCAGTTCAACCCGGAGTGGGCGTGGGTGAAAAATTTCCTGCCAGCAACGGATGATGCGTTGCCTGATGATGCCGAAACCATCTGGCAAGAAGGCATAATCCGGCAACGCAGCGAAATTTTACGCCGTTTGCGAGCCATCGATGCGGCAAAGGCGCTGGCATGGCTGGAAGGCGTCTGGAAGCAGGAAAAGGCCGAAGCGCGTCTCGAACTGCTCAAATCGCTTGAAGTTGGCCTTTCAGGTGAAGATGAACCATTTTTAGAAAAGGCTCTTGATGACCGTGCTGCCAGCGTCAAAGCCATTGTGCCTGCCATGCTGGCGCGTATTCCAACCTCGGCCTTTGCGCAGCGCATGTCGGACCGCGCTGATGCCATCATTACCAGCGTTCAGGGCAAGCTCAAACTCAAATTGCCGGCTGCATTCGATAAGGCGTGGCTGCGAGATGGCATCGTCGAAAAGCCACAATCGGGACTGGGTGAGCGTGCCTGGTGGATGATACAGATAGTCGCCAGCGTGCCACCAACCCACTGGGAAGCGCAATTCAACATGACACCAGCCGCGCTGATTACGATGGCCGACGCGGATAAATTTGGCAATTCCATTATCGAAGGCTGGTCGCTTGCTGCTCAGCTTTTCGACGCGCAACATTGGATCGAGCCGCTATGGGATTGGTGGCACAGACAACAGTACAAAAAAACGTTGAGTGGTACGACCACCTCAAATATGCGCGAGGAATTGATACTGCTCATGCCTGCCCGGCTGGTAGAGTCTAAAGTGCAGCACATGATGCTGAATTCTACGCTGCTGGAAGGCGCGGATTGGGATAGTTTACTTGCCGAAGTACCCGCTCCCTGGAGCAATGAATTTGGCGATGTCTACCTGCAAGCGCTCCAGCGGCATATCGGCTCGCTCGAACTCACTAAAAAGAACTACTATCCCTATTCTGACTCGTGGTTCAACAGCCTTGAAACGGCGGCTACACGGCTACCAGCATCATGTTTTGAGGCGGCGTTAGTAGTATGGCCTCTGCCAGAAGGCGATAGCTGGCAACACCAACAATGGCGCGAGCAATTGCAAGAATTTACTAATACGCTGCGCATACGCCAGCGACTACATGAGGAGTTTAAGAAATGAGTACTACCAGCAATATCAATGGCAATGCCAGACCCGCGATCATCAACGAAGAAGCTGTTTTACAGGCGGTATTACGCCAGCACGCCGAGCAGCAATACGCTGAAGAATTGGCCGAACTGGCAAAGATCGATGAGCGCCAGCGTCCGCCCAACTGGAAACTCTCGCCCTGGGCCGCGCGTCTCTATCTGCTCGGCGGTCAGTTGCCCAATGGCTTTGAGATTTCGCCCAAATATATCGGCAACGCTCGCCTGATCGAGATTGCCGTCGCAACATTGGCGACAGATCGCGCTCTGCTCCTGTATGGTTTGCCCGGCACCGCGAAGTCGTGGGTGAGCGAACATCTCGCCGCCGCCATCGCGGGTGACTCGACCCTGCTCATTCAGGGTACGGCTGGCACGGACGAGAACGCCCTGCGCTATGGCTGGAACTACGCGCGCCTGCTGGTCGAGGGTCCATCGCCCGCTGCGCTGGTGGTCAGTCCCATGATGCAGGCCATGCAGGACGGCAAAATCGCGCGTATCGAAGAATTGACGCGCATCCCCGCCGAAGTGCAGGATACGCTGATTACCATTCTTTCAGAGAAGACGCTGCCCGTTCCCGAACTGGCGACAGAGGTGCAGGGGCGCAAGGGCTTCAATGTCATTGCCACCGCCAATAACCGCGATAAAGGCGTCAACGAACTCTCCAGCGCCCTGATGCGCCGCTTCAATACCGTCATTCTGCCCGTTCCCGATAGCATGGACGAGGAGATTGATATCGTTGATCGCCGCGTCGCCAGCCTGGGTAAAGCGCTGGAACTGCCCGCCGAAAAACCCGCGCTGGAAGAAATCCGCCGCGTCGTTACCGTGTTCCGCGAATTGCGTTCAGGCATCACTACCGATGGCAAAACAAAGCTGAAGTCGCCCACCGGCACGCTTTCGACAGCCGAGGCCATTTCAGTTATCAACAACGGCCTGGCTATGGCCGGCTATTATGGCGATGGACAACTACGCGCTGCCGACCTGGCTGCCGGACTGACCGGGGCCATTGTCAAAGACCCGGTGCAAGATCGCGTCGTCTGGCTGGAATACCTGCAAACGGTGGTGAAGGAGCGCGACGGCTGGAAAGACCTGTATCGAGCTTGCCAGGAGGTATTGTGAGCGCAAGTGTAAGCATTTTCGGGGTGCGCCATCATGGTCCCGGATGCGCCCGCAGCCTGCGCGCCGCCCTGGAAGAACTGGAGCCAGACGTGGTGCTGGTCGAGGGACCGCCGGATGCCCAGGCTGTGCTGCCCCTGCTGCTGTTCGAGGAGATGCAGCCGCCCGTCGCGCTGCTCATCTACGCGCCGGATGCGCCGCACCACGCTGCTTACTATCCCTTTACGCACTTTTCGCCCGAATGGCAGGCGTTGCGCTACGCCCTCACGCGCAACATTCCAGCGCGTTTCATGGATTTGCCACAGGCCATCCAGCTTGCTCAATTGAAGGCGGCAGAGGAACAGGCGCAAAAAGAACAAGAGGTCCGCGAGATATTGCCCGAATCCAGGGCTTCAAAGGGCGATATACCGGCTGAACACGCGCCTGTGCAATCTCTGGCCGATGTCGTCGCTGAAGAGACACAGGCCCCTGTAGTTGTGGAAAAAACAGGGGAAGATCCGCTCGATCTGCTGGCACAAGCTGCCGGTTATGATGATTACGAATTGTGGTGGGAACGCCAGGTCGAACAACGCCATGATAGAATGCAGCTTTTCGAGGGCATTCTGGAAGCCATGACCGCGCTGCGCGATGATTTTCTGCCGAAAGATAAACGCGAGGCGCAGCGTGAAGCGCACATGCGCCAGACCATACGCGCCGCGCAGCGCGAGGGTTTCCAGCGTATAGCTGTAGTGTGTGGCGCGTGGCACGCTCCCGTCCTCTCCAAACTCGACGATCAAAAAGCCGACGAGGCTCTACTGGACGGTTTGAAGCGCATCAAGGTTGAGGCGACATGGATACCCTGGACGAACTCGCGGCTGGCCTTGTGCAGCGGCTATGGCGCGGGCATCACCTCGCCCGGCTGGTACGAACACCTGTGGAGCGTAGCCGACCGCGTGACGATTCGCTGGCTGACCCATGCCGCGCATCTGTTACGCGCCGAAGGGCTGGATACCTCGTCCGCCAGCGTCATCGAAGCGGTGCGCCTTGCTGAAGCGCTGGCAGCCATGCGCGATCTGCCCATGCCCGGCCTGTACGATTTGCGCGAAGCTATCCAGACCGTGCTTTGTCATGGCAACGCCGAACCCATGCAACTGATCCGCGATAAGCTTGAGATTGGCGAGAAGCTGGGTGAAGTGCCACCGGAGACGCCCGCCGTCCCCTTGCAGCGCGATCTGGAGAATCGCCAGCGCAAGCTGCGTTTCAAGCCTTCTCCAGCCATCGAAACCTATGATTTTGATTTGCGCAAGGATAGCGACCGCCAGCGCAGCCAGTTGTTGCACCAGTTGCGCCTCTTGCATATCGAGTGGGGCAAGCCGCAGCGTTCCTCGCAAAAGCATAGCACCTTCCACGAACTCTGGCAGGTGCAGTGGAATGTCGAATTTGTCATTAAGCTGATTGAAGCCAATGTATGGGGCAATACTCTAGTCAGCGCGGCTACTGCCTTTGTACGTTACGCGGGCGATGTGGCGGATACGTTACCGCAATTGACCGAACTGCTCGATAAAGCTATTCTCGCGGAACTACCAGATGCCATCGATCATCTTTTGAGTTGCGTGCAGAGCAAGGCCGCCGTCTCTGCCGATGTGCAGCACTTGATGGATGCGTTGCCACCCCTGGCGCGCGTCGCTCGCTACGGCAACGTGCGCGAAACGAGGGCCGAGCGCATCTTTCCGGTCATCGATGCCCTGTTCGAGCGTATCATCATCGGCCTGCCGGGCGCGTGCGCCTCGCTCGACAATGATGCCGCCCAGAGCATGATGAGCAGCATCGACCATGTGCAGGAGAGCGTCAGCCTGCTCAACCGCGACGATCAACGCCGCGAGTGGTTGAGTGTCCTGCGCTCTCTTGTCGGACGCGAAGGTGTGCATGGCCTGGTGCGCGGTCGTTGCTGTCGCCTGCTGCTCGAACAGAAAGCCATCGACGAGCAGGAGTTGCAGCGCCTGGCGCGATTGGCTCTCTCTCCCGTCAATCCCGCCGCGCAAGCCGCCGCATGGATCGAGGGTGTGCTACACGGCAGTTGGCTGCTACTGCTCCACCAGGATAGCCTGTGGCTGGCGCTTGATCGCTGGCTCAGCGAACTGTCGTCTGAGACATTTGTTGAAATGTTGCCACTCTTGCGACGCGCTTTCTCCAGTTCCGAGCCGCCGGAGCGCCGGGCGATGGGAGAGAAAGTCAAACGACTGCACTCCTCAATCTCGCATGGAAAAACTGTTTCGGGCGAAAATAGTCTGGTATTAGAAAATATCAATGAGGAACGCGCTAATAGTGTGTTGCCAGTGCTGGCGCATATATTGGGGGTGAAATATGACGGCAATCGATGAAAAAGAACGTTTGCGTCGCTGGCGGCTCGTGTTGGGCAAAGAAGCGGAAGACGGCGATGGCGTTGGTTTGCAGAGCCGCGCTGATATAGACATGGATAATGTACTCGAAGCTTTGTATAGTAGCGAACGCTCCGCCGGGCTGGGCAAATCATCGCCGAATGTCACGCGCTGGTTGGGTGATATTCGTACCTACTTCCCTACGTCGGCGGTGCAGGTGATGCAGAAAGACGCCCTGGAACGCTTGAATCTGACCCAGATGCTGCTCGAACCGGAAATGCTGGAAATGGTCGAGCCGGATGTCCACCTTGTGGCTAACCTGATGTCGCTCAGCAAAGTCATACCAGAGAAAACGAAGGATACCGCGCGCCAGGTAGTGCGCAAAGTGGTGAACGAGCTTGAACGCAAGCTTGCCAACGGATTGATTCAGGCGGTGCGCGGCAGTCTCAACCGCGCTACGCGCACCTATCGACCGCGCCCCAACGAGATCAACTGGGATCGCACCATTCGCGCCAATCTGAAGAACTACCTGCCGGACAGGGGAACTATCATTGCTGAACGGCTGGTAGGACATGGGCATAAACGCTCCTCGCTGCGCGATATTGTGCTGTGCGTCGATCAAAGTGGCTCCATGGCTACTTCTGTCGTCTATGCAGGCATCTTCGGCGCGGTTCTGGCTACTCTGAAGGCTGTCAGCACGCGCATGGTCGTGTTTGATACAGAGGTCGTCGATTTGACAGATGATTTGCAAGACCCCGTCGATCTGCTCTTCGGTGTGCAACTTGGCGGCGGCACCGATATTAATCGCGCTCTGGCCTATTGCCAGCAGGTGATTGCGCGCCCCACCTCGACCATCCTTGTGCTAATCACCGACCTTTATGAAGGCGGCAATGCTCAAGAGATGCTGCGCCGCGCCGCCGAGTTGAAGGCCAGCGGTGTACAGGTGATCTGCCTGCTGGCTCTTAGCAACGACGGGAGGCCGGTTTTTGACCGGCACAACGCCGCGCGGCTGGCAAGTATGGACATTCCTTCGTTCGCCTGCACGCCCGAACTTTTCCCTGACCTGATGGCCGCCGCTATTCAAAAGCAGGACCTTACGACATGGGCGGCGAAAAATGATATTGTGACGGTACGCTCAGAGAATTAGCAGTTATACCATCGAAGCCAGTGTGCGCCCAATCTGCAAGACATTCGTCGTCTCCAGGTTGCTCAATACCACAACGGAGAGCTTGCTGGCCGGGTAGAAGCCACTGTAGGTGAGGTAGCCATCGATACGTCCGACGTGGTAAATCAGCCTGCCCTGGGGTTCGGCGGCGATGAACAGGCCGTAGCCGTATCCCAGGTCTGTAGATAGTAAGCAGCCGCCTGGCCCCGGTGGCGGGCAAGGGATTTGCGGGGTGAACATAGCATCCAGCGCTGTCTGCGGCAGGATGGTGTGCATCATGAGCGCCTGGTTCCAGATGTTCATATCTTCTACTGTTGAATACAGCGCGCCTGCCGCGTAAAGCACCGAAGGATCATATGGATCGGGTTTGATATATCCCTTATAGTAGCCGGTAGCGTGCTGTGGCAAGGCCGGGTAAGTGACATCATAGCCGCTATTGTTCATCTTGAGCGGGCGGAAGATGTTGTTCTCTAGAAACGTGGCATAGGATTCTCCGCTCACACGCTCGATAATGTATCCCAGCAGGATGAAGCCCGAATTGCTATAGCGAAAGCGCGAGCCGGGCGTAAATTCCAGGGGCAAGTTTTTGAAACGCGCGATCAACTCTTCGGGCGTAGTGGGCTGCGTCCAGGTCGGCACAAAATCCGGGAGGTCGGTGTAATCGGGAATGCCGGAACTATGCGTTAGAAGATGCGTGAGAGTAATGGGCTGCCAATCCTGCGGGCAATTGGAGATATACAGGCACAGGTGATCCGTCACATGCAACTTCCCGCGTTCTTGCAGCATGAGTATTGCCATTGCTGTAAACTGCTTGGTAATCGAACCAATGCGAAAGCGCGTCAGAGGGGTATTGGCGATGCCCGCGTCCTTATCCGCCAGTCCGTACCCCTTTGTAAACAACATCCCATTTTGCGCCACAAGCACCGCTCCACTCAATACCCCGGTTTGATTCAGATGCGTAAGATATGCATCGATTTGAGCCGCGTTGGGAAAAGGTTTGCTCGCGGTTGCCGCCGATGTAGAAGCTACCGTTGATGTGGGAGTTGCACGAGGAACCGGATTGATGGTGGCGTTGCTACATCCCGCACCAATTAAAGCGAAAGCTGCCGCTATGAGAGGCATCCATAGCAATTTCCAACAATGTCGCTTATTGCTCTTCTTCATGGCGTTCCTCTTCATTGTGTCAGCCTGACGTGTTTACCTGCGCTTTCCATATCCAGGTATAACACGGGGAAGAGGCTACGTCATTCGCCAAAGGGCGTATTTTGCTCTGGTGCAAATGGTGCGTTCTGACTGCTATCATGGTAAACTGATAGGTGAGATTCAACTTTTGGGCAGATTTATACATTGAGGAGCATACGGGTGAACTTTCAGCATGACCACGAACATATGCAGGACATTTTAGAGGTGACGCGAACAGCCGCCCTTCAATTTCTGGAGAGCCTTGCAACATGGCCTGCGGGTATTGCTTTGCAGTCATTGCCACATGATGCATTGCCTGATGAAGGCGTGGGAGCAATGGCGGCTCTCGCTCTGTTTCGCGGTAAATACGAGGCGCAAATTTCGGGGTCTCCGGGGCCTCGCTATCTGGGCTTTGTGACTGGTGGCAGCACTCCGGCAGCCCTGGCGGGTGACTGGCTTGCATCGGCTTACGATCAGAACGTAGCCAGCGATGGTGATTCGATTGCCGCGACAGTCGAGCGAGAAACCATTGGATTGCTGCGAGAACTTTTTGGCCTGCCCGATCAGTTTGAGGGTGTTTTTGTCAGTGGCGCGACGCAGGCGAACCTGGTGGCTCTGGCGACGGCGCGCCAGTGGGTCGCGCGGCAAGCGGGAATCGATGTCTCCGAAAGTGGCTTATGGGGTATGCCGCGCATCGCGGTTCTCGGCGGCGCACCCCATATCAGTATCTCTAAGGCGCTCTCTATCCTCGGTATGGGAAGGCAGTGCCTCGAACGCCTGCCCTGTCTGCCTGCCAGCGCAATGGTTGATCCGCAGGCCGTCGCGCAGCGCCTGGCCTCTCTCGACGGCAAACCTGCCATTGTCCTGGCCAGTGCCGGTGAAGTCAATACAGGCGGTTACGACGATATTGAGGCGTTAGCTCGTATATGCAAGACCTATGGAGCGTGGCTGCATGTCGATGGCGCGTTTGGTCTCTTCGCCGCCTGTGATCCGGCGCGCGCTCATTTGCTCAACGGGTTGCAAGCGGCGGATTCGATTACCACTGATGGACACAAATGGCTCAATGTGCCATATGATTGTGGTATCGTCTTTACTCGCCACGCTGCCCTGCAAGAAGAGGTGTTTAAGGTCATCGCCGCCTATCTGGGGTCAGGTCCAGATCTGGCGCATCGCACGCCTGAAGACTCGCGGCGTTTTCGCGCTCTCCCCGCCTGGATGACACTGATGGCCTATGGCAAATCTGGCTACCGCGAACTGGTAGCGCGCAGCTGTTCCCTGGCGCAAAGTATGGGTCGGGGCATTGAACAATCCACACGCTTTGAACTTTTGACGCCCGTGCGGCTTAACATCGTGTGTTTTGCCTTATGCGATGCTGGCATCGAGCAGCGCGACCGGTTCCTGGAAAAGCTCAAAGAGGACGGGCAGGTACTGCTCACGCCGACATTATTCGATGGGAAGCCAGCCATGCGCGCCGCGTTTGTCAACTGGTCAACGACGGAAAAAGACATTTCTATCATACTCGATGCATTAGAGCGCTGCGCTCTTCAACTCAGCTTTTGAGCGATCCGTCCGGTGCGCGGCCTGGCAATCTCAAGGTAATCGCTGGTTTTTAAGACCATCGAGCGATCCAATCGCGCCGCGTTGAAGTAGAGTTCGTCGTTCTCAAGTAGCGACGGATCGACTAGCAGTTCTAGCTCAGAGTTAAATGAAAATGGCAGAACTGTACCCGCCACGCTGCCCGCGAGCCGTTCAGCAATATCCTGTGAGGCGAAGGCGATATAGGTACCGTGCATTAGCGCTTTGACCGCGTTCAGATCGACTCGCGCATCACCCGGAACGACTGCCAGAATATATTTCGTGACCTTCTTGCCCTGCTTGACCATCAGTATGATACATTTTGCCGCCTGCGACAGCGCATTGCCGCGCATCGGGCTGACAATCTCGGTGCGCCCCTCCGGCGCGTGGTCGATCAGCCGATAGTGCGCTCCGTGCTGATCGAGCAAGGTAATAAGTTGTGAATATGTGTCTTCCGAATCCATTTTTACTTTCCTTTGGAGTTTGGCATTGAGATTAGAATATACTCATCAAACCGTCTACATGTCAAGCGAATCGTAAGCAATGGGTGTGCGTCAGATTTTTGTGTCGAGGACTCCCCAGGGCGACCGCAAGGGTCGCCCCTACCAGACGCGAGGTTTCGCAAGACGTTCGTTGTATGGTAGGGGCGACCCTTGCGGTCGCCCTGGCCGGCTCCCACTGTGCAAAACGTTGACGCTCACCCGTAAGCAATATGCTACAATGAGCGCAAAACGATGCCTTTTTAACTACAGGAGCAAACATGCGTCTTGTTTCTTTATTAGCCAGCGCGACAGAGATGGTCGCTGCGCTGGGATGCCTCGATCAACTGGTAGCGCGTTCGCATGAATGCGACTATCCACCAGAAATACTGTCCTTGCCGGTAGTGAGTAGAGTGCAAATTGATACCGAAACCAGCAGCGCGCGTATCGACGAGCAGATCAAACAGTTAGCGCAGAGTACGCCGGTAGTGGATGATGCCGCCATAAAAGCGTTAAGCATTTATGCCATTGATGTTGCGCTGCTCCAGGAACTTCGACCCGATGTGATCTTTACGCAGACGCAATGTGAAGTATGCGCTGTTAGCGAACGCGATGTAACGCGGGCTGTGGAGCAACTGACCGGATTGCGGCCCCGCATCGTCTCACTCGCGCCCTATCGCCTGGATGATGTATGGGAAGACATTGTGCGCGTGGGCGCTGCTCTGGAAAGGCGCGAGCAGGCCGAAAAACTGGTGCGTGGCTATCAACAACGTTTAACGCGCCTGCACGAATTTACCGCGCATCAAGGAGCAAGGCCGCGTGTCGCCGTACTGGAATGGCTCGATCCACTGATGGGCGCGGGAAACTGGACGCCCGAATTGGTAGAGATAGCCGGTGGAGAAAACGTCTCTGGCGAGATGGGCCAGCACGCGCCCTGGCTCAGTTGGGAGGAGTTGCAGGCAGCCGACCCAGACGTGCTGGTACTCGCGCCCTGTGGCTTCACGCTTGAACGCACCATGCAAGATGTGCCGCTCTTGCAACAACACCCTTTCTGGCAATCGCTGCGAGCCGTCAAGAATGATCGGGTCTATGCTATCGACGGCAACGCCTACATGAACCGTTCTGGCCCGCGCCTGGTGGAGTCCGCCGAAATCCTGGGCCGCATTCTGTGGGGAGAGCTACCTGGGATCAGCATTGATGAACGAGCCTGGATGCATGTTGGGTAATTTCCCTACTGATTCACACGTTCCAATGCGCGGATATAGCGCTCGGCTGAGCGCATTACAGCACCGTGCGCGTCGCTCAACACCTCGCGCTCGAACCATGCCCCGTACAGGCGTTCAAAGCGATAAGGCTCGATAGTGTCCCTGATACGCCGAATCTCGGTGGCAGGTAGTGGTATCAGGTTAGGATAGCTGTACATAAAGCTGACCCAGCGGCGATCAGCGACTACCGTGATAATATCGCCTGAGAGCAACACGCCCTTGCCATCTGCTCCCGCTTGCCAGTACAGGACCGTACCGCCGGGAAAATGGCCGCCGAGCCGTATCAGGGTCATGCCATTGGGTAGCCTGTAGGTTTCGCCTGACCAGAAGTGAATACGCTCACTCGGACGCATGACCCACTGGCGATCCGCTTCGTGCAAGTAGATGGGAATGTCAAAACGGTCGGCCCATTCTACCATCGTCGAATAGTAGTGTGGATGGGAGATGGCAATACCGCTGAGACTGCCCAACCGCTCGATTCCCGCCACCGTTTCATCATCGAGCAGGCTCATGCAGTCCCACAGCATATTGCCCTGCTCGTGCTGTACCAGCAGGGCGCGCTCGCCGATAGCGAACGTGGGAGTAGTTGCAATACCAGTCAGATGCGGCTCATGCTCCCGAAACTCGTTACGAAAGCCATCCTGCTGCATCTGCGCAAGCGTCGTCCATTGTTGCCCGTTGTACCCCACGTATTGACGCTCATCGAGGCAAATCGGACAGCCCTCCGGTTGTTTTTCACTCGCGGCAAATTGTGTACCGCATGTCTTACAAATCCATTTTTCCATCGATGTTTTTCCTTTCTGTTGCAACGTATGCTTTGAGTATAACCCAGGGAAATGAGAGGTGTCATGTACATATGGAGAAAATATGCTGTACCTGTGACCAGTGTTTTACCTGGTAGATTTTTGGAAAGATACTGCACCAGAGCTTTTCTAAAAATGGGTAATCTTACGCATACGCCAGAAATTCCACTCAGGTACACTCCCCTCAAGAAAGATTGCAGCTATGCATGAGACGTAGGAGTGTTACCTATGGTTGATTCGTCATTACCTGCCGAAGGGCGTAACAAAGTTGAACTCCATAGCGGGTCGGTAGTGGGAGAGTATCGCCTGGAAGAACTGATCGAGACAGGTGAAGCGGGGCAGGTCTTTCTGGCGCGTCATATTACTTCAAAGGTGCCGTTTCGTCTGCGCATCCTGACTGCACCATCGCAGCTCGATGCGGCGGCGCGTATGTTGTATCTGGGGTACTTTCAAAAGCAGGCTAACCAATTGGCTGCATTGCAACACGCGCATATCCTGCCACTCCTTTCCTATAGTGCCTATCAGGGTATGCCCTACCTGGCCTACCAGCAGTATCCAATGGTATCGCTAAGTAAACACCTGGCGCAGTACGGTCCGCTAGATGCGCAACGTGCCGGCTTTTATCTGGACCAGATCGCGGCGGCTTTGGAGTGCGGACAACAACACGGCACCTTGCATCGCAACCTCAGCACAGAATGCATTTTTGTCAAACAGGATGGCAACCTGGTTGTAGCAGACTTTGGTGTACTGCACATGCTCGAGCAGGGAGGTGAATATTCAGGCGACCATGCGACCGTAGCGCAGCATGATCCTGCGTTCGGCATGAACGAAGCAAGCTCGCCCGCGCCGGAACAGGTAACAGGCGGTGCGATTGATACCACCGTCGATGTGTATGCACTGGGCGCGGTATTGTATCGTATGCTGACCGGTCATCGTGTTTTTCGCGGGAAGACGCGCCAGGAAATCGCGCAGCAGCATTTGAATGCACCTGTGCCGCCACTGAACACCTGGCGACACGATCTGCCATCCGCACTGGATGGTGTGATTGCCAGGGCGATGGCGAAAGAACCGCGCCAGCGATTCGCGCGTCCCGGCGAACTTGCCAACGCTTATCATCAGCTAGTCGCTCCTCAAGATAGCAAACGCCAGCCATTTGCTGCCGCTCCTGCGCCTGCGCTGAACCCGCTTGCCAAAGCGCAACCAGCAAACTCTATGAGGAAGTCTGCGCAGGCTCCTATTCCGCGTCGCAAAGTTCTGACCTTCCTGGTAGCTGGTGGAGGCGCGGCGGCGGCCATTACTGTTGTCTCCATTGTCGGTATACACTCCCTGCAAGGCAACAATGCTGGAATCACTTCCACAACGACAGGCAGTAAGACCCCTGGTTCTACGCATGGCTCGACTCCGGCATCGAGTGGCCGCCCAACCCCGGCTTCGTCGCAGGGAAAAGTGCTGGCGCACGTCTCCGATGTGCCGCTAAACAGCGATAAAACGTTTCCGCTTACCAGCAGCAGCAATCCTGGTCTGCTGATCCATCTGCCTGATAACCGCTTTGTGGCCTTCGATTCCACCTGCACTCACGCTGGCTGCGCGGTGAATTACAACGCGCAGAATAAGTTGTTGGAATGTCCCTGTC
>DASTKD010000592.1:0-7119 GCA_035716135.1 Ktedonobacteraceae bacterium | reverse complement strand
TACTACACAAAAAAGCGGATATGTCAATGACTGGTTGGTCAGTCATTGACATATCCGCTTTTTTGTGTTATATAATAACTGACTGGTCAGTCACTGCATTTGTGAATAGTTACATACATCTGGAGAAGGAGCTAGAAATGCCTGAAAAGATCAAAGATGTACAGCCTCCTCACGGGGTTTCTCGTGTGATGTACCGCCTACCAATCTGGTTGTTTCATGTTCACCTGGGCTGGCTGCTGGGAAATCGCTTTTTATTGCTTACCCACACGGGCCGCAAGAGTGGATTAGCGCGTCGAAATGTGCTGGAAGTGATCCAGTATGAGCGAGCGAGTTGTACATATTATGTTCTCGCTGCCTGGGGAGAGAAGTCCGACTGGGTTCGCAACGTCATGAAGACACCAGAGGTAGCGATTGCTGCCGGACACCGGCACTTTGATGCCTGCGCGGTGCGTTTATCGCCCGACGAAACCGAACACGTCCTCTTATTCTATGCCCGGCGGCACCCTACGGCAGCGTGCGTTCTGCCACGCCTGATGGGATACCGTGTAGATGGCACAGAAACGGACTTCCTCGCCCTGATGCGCCGGGGAATTGTATTCGCGTTCCATCCTGTTGCATCAGCGCAAGCACACACGAACGCTTAGTACACTCTGGAAAATTTTATGATGTCGCTCCGTTCAGATTATGGGTGATGAACAAGGAAGGAGAAACCAGTGGCAGAACCTCTTTTGCGGTCGCAGGACCTGCGTAAATCTTATGGGCGGCGCAAAGTTTTGCAGGGCGTCACATTCTCGGTGTATCCAGGCAGTCTGGTTGGCATTGTTGGAGAGAATGGCGCTGGTAAATCAACGCTGCTGCGCATTCTGGCGGGTGAGTTACAGCCCGATAGTGGACAGGTATTCCGTTACGGCTTGATGGGCTATTGCCCGCAGGCCGTCAATCTGAACGACGCGCTCAGTGTTGAGCAGCACCTCGACTACTTCCGCGCCGCATATCGCGTACACGATCTTGACTACGCAAACCAGCTTATTGAACAACTGGGCTATCAAACCTATCGCAAAGAACTGGTCGGCAACTTGAGCGGCGGCACCAAACAGAAGCTCAATTTAACGCTGGCGCTCATGCATCAACCGCAATTATTGCTGCTGGACGAACCCTACCAGGGCTTCGACTGGGAAACCTACCAACGTTTCTGGGAACTGGTTAGCGACCTGCGCCAGCGCGATTGCGCCGTACTGGTCATTTCACACCTCTTCTTTGAGCAGGCACGCTTCGATGTCCTCTATCATTTGCAGCAAGGACAAGTGCAGGCGTCTGAAGAGGCACGGCCCGTGATAAATTCAGTTCCTAATCAACATTCCCAATCAAGACCGACAATGTCATCCTGAGCGAAGCGAAGGATCTCTCGTCCCATCGCAGGAGATCCTTCGCTTCGCTCAGGATGACAAATGGTGAGGGATGACAACCACTCGCCGATTTTGGTCATTCAAATTCATCAGGAGGAAAGGAGTAAAATCATGAAGCTTACTGCACTCTCTCGTTACCTCACCGCGACGCGCTACGCCTTGTTTGAACAGGCACGCAACCGCACCGCGCTCCTGCTGCTGCTGCTTTTCGTGCCGGTATGGTATTACTTTTTCATGCTGTTGATTCCTACAGATCCGCTGGCCTTTCTTTATCACGCTACCGGAACGTTGTTGCAGGCCAATGGGCGCGATCTTGGTCTGCTTAGCGCCGGTCTGAACGCCATTACGCTGATTGTCGGCTTTATGCTTTTCGCATCAACCCGCAAAAATATGCAGTTTGACCGTCGCTTGACGCTGTGTGGTTATTCACAGGGACTATTGATACTGGCAAAGCTCTCAGCTTTAGTGGTAGTATCGGCGATTATCTCGCTGTATGCCAGCATCATTTTGTTCTTTTTCTGGCATCCCTCATCGCTGCCACTGATATGGCTGGGCTTCTTCTGCTCGGCTTTGAGCTATGGCGCGTTGGGTCTGCTGCTGGGAGCGTTGGTGCGCGGGGAGCTTGAGGGCTTTTTTCTCATCATCATGCTAAGCCTGATCGATACCCTCCTGCAAAACCCGCTTGGCAATCCTGTTGCTAACCAGCCAGTACTGCGCTGGTTTCCCTCGTTCGCGCCCATGCAGTTATCGGTTGCCGGAGGCTTTGGGCTGCATGTGAGCTGGCTGTACCTGCTGTATGCTTTAGCGTGGCCGTTCGGATTCGCCCTGCTCGGCCTGCTCATCTTCTACTGGAAGACACATGCGCGTAGCGTGCATACACTGGTCTTGCAACAAAGCTGAGTATAAGAGACAATGATGCAACAAACTTTATGTTGGAGGTGTATATGTCTCCCCGTCCAGATGTGAGCGAGGAACGCAAAAATCAGATACTGGCAGCCGCATCGACCGTCTTTGCGCGTTCAGGCTTTCATGAAGCGCGCATGGATGATATAGCGGAGGAGGTGGGACTGAGCAAAGGCGCGCTCTATCTCTATTATAAGAGTAAAGATGCCATTATCGTTGCGCTACTGAAGTTTTTCTTTAACCAGGAAGTCAGCCAGTTACGAGCATTGTTACAAACGGAGCAACGCAAACCAATACGCGAGCAACTGATAATTATGAACCACATGTTTACCGAAGGCATGAGATGGATGTCTAACCTCATGCCGATTGCCTTTGAGTTCTACGCGATAATGGCGCGTCGCAAAGAGGTACGCCTGTTCCTCAAGGACTACTTCAAGGAATACCGGGGATTGCTCGCCTCTTTAATTCAACGAGGTATCGAACAGGGCGAATTCCAGCCAACGGTAGACGCCGAGTCGCTGGCAATTGCGATCACAGCCCTGTACGAAGGTCTGGCGTTGCTCTGGATGGTTGACTCCCAGGCTACTCAATGGGAAAAGGTGGGGGAGCAATCGCTTACCATGCTGCTCGATGGCATCAAAGCCTGAGGGTGCCAGGGCGACCGCAAGGGTCGCCCCTACAATATACGGCTGAGGACCTTCAACCACAGGAGGTAGGGGAACCAGTCTGAGCTTCGCTCTTGACAAAATCCGTTTTAATAGTTTATTATTCTTACACGATCAAGAATATTTTATCGATCAAGAAAGATATGTGCCGCCGTGTTGGAAACCTACGAAATCGAAAATATTGAACAATTACGCGCCATAGCTGATGTGCGGCGTTTGCGCATCATCGATTTGCTGCAAAAACAGCCTATGACCGTGACGCAACTGGGCGAGATGATGGGCGAAGCTCCGGCCAAGATGCACTATCATGTGCGCGAACTGGAGAAGGTCGGGTTATTAAAACTGGTGGAGACGCGCGAAAAGGGCGGCATTCTGGAAAAATATTATCAGCCTGTAGCGCGCGAACTATCGGTTGACAGGGCGCTTCTGTCCGCGCCGGCTGATGAGAGCCAGGCCATGCTGAGAGCGTTGCTCGATCAGATTACGGACGGGTTCCTGCATGAATTTCGCCGCGCAAGCGAGCAAAAAAGCCAGAAACCGGAGCAAGGTATCGGTATATCTCGCCTCTACATGACGCTGGATGAGCAAGAACAGTTCTGGAAACAGGTGGCCGAGCTATCCAAACCCTATGAAACACCGCGTGGCAACGAGGGCGAACGGGAATTGTTCGCGGCCATGCTGATCTATCCCGAAAGAGCGGCTCCTGAAATAAGTACAACCCAACCTTTCCCTGCTGCTGTGCGAGAAGTTTTGCTGAAGAAAACACCTCCAGCAGATAAATAGGAGCGCGGACTTATGTCCACAGAAACAACAACGCCACCCTCTGCTGTTACTGCCGCCAAACTGCCGGATAAGTTGCTGAAGAATCGCAATTTTGTATTGCTTGCCAGCGGGCAGGCCATTTCCAATATTGGCGATTTTGTCTTTGGCACGACGCTGCTGGTGTGGGTATTCTCGCTGACCCATTCCGCTGGTGCCGTCAGCGGCGTGCTGATCGCGCAAAACATCCCGGTATTCGTACTTGGCCCCATTGCAGGTGTTTTTGTAGATCGCTGGAATCGCCGCTCAACCATGGTGGCAACGGATCTGTTGCGCATGGTGTTCGCGTTTTTGCCTTTCGTTGTGCCTGGGTCTCTGCGATTGCCAGCCATCTATGCCAGCGTCTTCGCCATCTCGGCCTTTTCGCGTTTCTTCATGCCAGCCCGTATGGGCGTCATGCAGGTCATCGTCGCGCCGCAACAGCAGACGCGAGCCGCATCCATTGGACAGGCCACCTTCGCGCTTTCCTTCATCATTGGCCCGGCCATCGCCTCGCCGCTCTACTTTCTCGTCGGGCCATTCATCGCCTGTTCCATTAACGCGGCCTCGTTCCTGGTCTCCGCGCTGTGCCTGATGGCGCTGCGCGCGCCGCGCAAGGCATTGCATCCCTATATTCAATCAGAGAAAAGCGGCATCAGGGCTATTGCCTCCGAAGTATACGCAGGCTTCCATTTCATTGCAAAATCGCGCGTTTTGTACCTTGTGATGATCCTGGCCTTAATTGCTTTCCTGGGTGTGGGCGCGCTCAATGCCCTCGACATCGTCTTCGTCGTCCAGCGATTGCATGTCAGCGCCAGCCTGTACGGGCCATTGACCGCTGTTTCCGGCCTGGGAACGCTGATCGGCGCGATTGTAATAGGCATCTTTGCCAGTCGCTTCAAACCTTCCCGGTTGTTAAGTGGCTGCGTCTTACTCCTGGGCGTTGGCATTACCATCTATGCTTTCCAGACCTGGTTCGTGCTGGCCTTAATCATCTACTTTCTAAGCAGTCTGCCCCAGGGCGGCATCGACATTGCCTTTGGACCTCTCATAATACACGCCACGCCGCGTGCTATGATGGGACGAGTAGATGCCGTCATGGAAACGGGGATGTCCGGTATGGGTCTCATCTCTCTTACCCTGGCCGGTTTCCTGGGTCAATTCGTACCAATCTACATTCTTTTCGCGTTTTGCGGCGCATTGATTGCCCTGGCCGGTGTCTTTGGCTTCATCGCGCTGCCTCGCAACATCATCCCAATCGAACAACCAGAGCAATAACGAAAGAAAGAGGAACATCTATGGCTGATATTCGCATCCAGCGTCTGGCAAAACTGCTGGCGCATTACTCGCTCGATCTCAGAAAAGGAGATCGTGTGGTGATTCGCACGCAGCCCCTGGGCGCGCCGCTCGTGCTGGAACTCCTGCGCGAGGCGCTGCGAGCGGGAGCGCATCCTGAATACTTTATCACGCTGCCGGGAGCGGCGGAAATCATGTTCCAGGAAGCATCCGACGAACAATTACGCTATATCCCTGCGAGTTTTCGCATCATGGTTGAAGAATACGAAGCCGCCATCACCATTCTCGCGGCGGAAAATACAAAGGCCATGAGCGGCGTCAACCCCGAGCGCATGGCGGTCCAGCGCCAGGCCATGAGCGACCTGTCGGCGACGCAGTTGAAGCGCACCAACCCAGACGATCCCCACTCGCCCGGCTCGCTGCGCTGGAATGGCGTATTGCTGCCCACCAACGCTTCCGCGCAGGACGCGCAAATGTCGCTGGCCGATTTCGAGAACTTCGTCTATCGCGCTTACTTTTTAGACGAAGAGGACCCCATTGCGAGCTGGCAGGCACTGGGCAAGCAGCAGGAACGTATGGTGCAATGGCTCAAAGGGAAGCACACCGTTCACCTGCGCGGCCAGGATACCGACCTGACCTTTTCTATCGAGGGTCGCGCGTTCATCAATGATGATGCGCACTATAATATGCCGGGCGGCGAGTTTTTCACCGGTCCGGTGGAAAATACGGCCAATGGCTTCATTCGCTATAGCTTTCCGGCCACCTTTCAGGGGCGTTCGGTTGAAGATGTGCGCCTGCGTTTTGAAAATGGCGTCGTAGTCGAGGCCAGCGCCGCGCAGGGACAGCAATTCCTGGATCAGATGCTCTCTCTCGACGAGGGGGCGCGCCGCCTGGGCGAGTTCGCCTTTGGCAACAATACAAACGTAGATCGCTGCATCAAAAACACCCTCTTCGATGAAAAGATGGGAGGCACGGTTCACCTGGCGCTGGGCGCGAGCATCCCACAAACGGGCGGCGTGAACCAGTCCGCGTTGCACTGGGATATGGTTTGCGATCTGCGTGCGGGCAGCGAAGTGCGTGTAGATGGCGAACTCTTTGCCAGAGATGGGCAATTCGTCATTTAATATCATCTAAAAAACACACATGCAAATGGTGACGCCATTTGCATGTGTGTTTTTTATTACAGCATGGGGCGAATGGAGCGGATGGAATAGTTAGTCACGCCGCCAGGCGTTGAAACCGTCACATGATCGTCAACCTGGTGTCCCATCAGCGCTTTACCGACGGGCGATTGATCGGAGATCAGGCTGTTTTTGGGATCGGCCTCGAAGGTCTCCACAATTTTGAAAGTGCGCACCGTGCCAGAATCGGCCATGACTTCGACCTGCATTCCGATGCGCACCGTAGGCGGGCCTTCCATGTCGTCGTGCATATCGCCCGTCATAATTTCGGCAATCGCCAGCAGGCGCTCCAGTTGCAAGATTTCGCCCTCGGTTTTCGCCTGCTCATTCTTGGCATCTTCGTAGGCGCTGCTTTCGCTAATATCGCCAGCTTCTTTAGCCTCGTGTATATAGTCAGCGATCTCTTTGCGTTTGATGGTGCGCAAGTATTCCAGGCGTTCTTGCTTTTTGGCAAAGCCCTCCGGGGTCAGACGAACCACTTTCTGTTCTGACCTTGCCTGCGTCGTATCACTCTGTCCACCAATACTCATAGACTACTCCTCCCTGGTGTCAGGGGAAGTGGGGTACACACCCCCCTGAGAAAAACCTTCTTTAGACATGCAGCAGATTATACGTTCTGAATTACCAGACGTCAAGTGATTGAGCCACTTTTTTTACACAACCTTGAAATTGCTTTGTCGTATCCTCAAATTGGCGTCTGTGGATAGCCTGGCACCAACCGCCCCATGCGGAACAATGAAGCGCCGCATACCTCGCAGTCACCCTGTACGGCGATACGCCCGTTCTTCATTGTCACTTCATGAGGGTTCAGTATAGCTCTTTTTTGTTTGCATTTCATGCAATATGCCTCGATACGCGGTTTGATCGTAC
>DASTKD010000591.1:0-7163 GCA_035716135.1 Ktedonobacteraceae bacterium | reverse complement strand
TGGCGCAACAGTTTGCTCCGCGCCAGAAGTTCCTGCGCGAACACCTGGCACATACACCAGCGTTGGCTGTGGTGAGGAGCCAAGTGTGACCACCACCTGTAAGCCGGTTTGCTGGCGAATCTCTTGCGCCACCTGTTGGATATGTTTCCAACTCTCCTGTCCGGGTGCGATAACACCGGCGACACGCACACGAATAGCGCTGATGCAATACTTGCCGACAAGCTCGCTGGCGGCAGCAATCGTGGTGAGCGCCAGGGGCGGCTGCGTAATCAAACCTGCGAGATTGGTGGTCGGTAAAAGCGTCACGGGCGTCACGGGGTGTCCCTGCGCATCGTAGCGTAGGACGACAGGCGGCGCGGCATAGGTGTTTTCGGGTAGCCAGTTGAGGGGATTGTCTATTTGTGCCGTCAGGCCATTATCGGTAAATTCTCCGACTGCTTCATAATTGTAGAAGACATCGGGACCAGCTGGACTCATGAAGTCAGTTGACTTGACCGTGTGCAAGGGAGTGAGACGACGGAACATTGCCTCTCCTCCTTGCGTCCCGTGCGGGACGAGCGTATAGGATGAACTGCCATCAGGCGCTGTTGCAGGGGCATAGGATACGCTGGCTGGAGCGGACGCCGAGGAAAAATCCAGGCTCGGGCTATAGTATGGCTCAGCCCCGGTGCTGGATATAGGGAGATAGTTCTGCCAGGTGTGACCATCCCAGAGTAGACTGCGACCTGAGAAGCGCTGGGGATCATTTTGCACCAGGGGTACTGTACCCGTAAAAATGATCTGCCTGTCAGGCCGCTGTTGCAGGTAGGCAATTCCTCCCTTTGCCAGTATCTGGTTAGCAGTCATCGGACCATGATACAGAAGCGTCAACGTCGCATTGAGCGTGATCTGGCCTGAGAGTTGCCGGTGAATAAGCATGGGAATCGCATCGGTCGGAATGGGTTTGCTGGACCCCGGATAGACGAACGGGTTGTCAGGTATCCGCGAATCGAGATGGATGGTATCTTGCTCAGTCAGCATACGCCCGGCAGTAATGCTCTTATCGAGATGAACAAGCTGGTTTTCTGCCGCCGGGTCAATGCCAGCCAGCAGAAAGGTTCCCATGCCATTTGGTGACATGGCGACAGGAGAATTATCCACTTCGTCTATTTCTTCGTTGATCTGACCTCCAAATGCCCCTAACACATCAGAGGGTTGCGCACTCGTATCACTGCTATCCCTGGCAGGCGTGGTAATGTCGCTACCAGAGACGATGTAGATTATATCCCGCTCTTGCAGTTCAACAATATGTCGTTGTCCATTGAAAGCGATGAGTGTCCAGTCCAACTGATAGTACCCGGTGGGATAGCTGTGATCGGAGAAATAGATTAGTGGAACAGGCATCTGCACATAGCCCACATAGGCAATAGGTGCCGCGACCGCTATGCCCGCGAGATTCTTGATCTGGTTATATTGCTGTATGCTTATTCCCCCGCCATATCCGGCAAGCTGATCAGAGGGAATCCTTTGAGTGGTGGGAACCTGTGCCTGGGGTGGTAAAACGACCAGGTCGTAGGTTGGTCGCCAGTTCTGACTGATAATCTGGTTCGCCCGAACAAGGGTCGTCTGTGTCGTTGCGCTCAAGAGAATCAGCGCACACGCCGCCAGAAGAAAACCACTGCTTGCAAGAACACTTTTCCCAGGCTGACGCCTGAGCATCAGAAAGGTATAATGCCACATCTGCTCGCCTTATTCTCCCACTTTACTCGAATGTTTTAATTTGCACCATTTCATCCTGCATTTTATCATTATCTTGCTATGATTGTTTGCCGATATACATAAGTGAAAACATAACTACGTAGCTTTAACTATATAACTATGGATACAGTTTTGTCAATACGTAGTTTCTGTTACAATTTACCCATCAATAAAGGGGGATAAACCTGCTTGAGACTAAGATTGAGGGTAAAAGAGATTGCAGAAGAAAAGCATATGAGCATGGGCAAACTTGAAAGACTCTCTGATTTGTCGCATCCCACGATACGAGACATCTTCCGCAACCCGTATAAGGAAGTAACCTCTACAACATTAGTGAAGCTTGCTAATGCTTTAGGAGTACCGGTATCAGACCTCTATGAGGAGATACCAGACGATTAAGTAAGTCAAACAACTCCCATTAAAACCAGCCGGGAAGCTTGTGTTTTTATGCTCCGTATGGTTTAGAATAACCTCATATCATACAGGCGAAGCTCTTTCATCATTAATACTCGACTAGAGGAAGCAATAGTTTCTGGAGATTTTCATGGAACGTTACGATATCACTATTATTGGTGGGGGATCGGGTGGGTTGACGGCGGCTCGCACTGCGGCGGCGTTGGGGGCGCGTGTCCTGCTGGTTGACAAAGAGAAGTTGGGGGGCGATTGTTTGAATTTTGGCTGCGTGCCGAGCAAAAGCTTGATTCATGTGGCAAAGGTGGTACAGCAGGCCAGAGACGCCGCTAAACTGGGACTTATGCCAGCCAGCTTCGATGTGGATATGGCGAAAGTGTCGGCCTATGTGCAGGGGGTGATTGGTCGCGTAGAGGAGGGCGAGCGTGTGTATAGCGAAGGTGTCACCGTCAAATTCGGGCATGTTGCCTTTACGTCAGCGACCGAGCTGGGCTTGAATGGCGAGCGCATCCGCAGTCGCAACACCATCATCGCCACCGGCTCGCGTCCCGCTGTACCAGCAGTCGAGGGGCTGGCCGAAACCGGCTATCTGACGAATGAGGGCGTATTTGATCTGACCAGCCTGCCAGCATCAATCGTGGTGGTTGGCGGCGGTCCCGTCGGCGTTGAACTGGGCCAGGCTTTTCAACGGCTGGGCGCGCGGGTCACGATTATCCAGGGGTCGGCGCGTATCTTGCCCAGAGAGGATGAGGAGGTTTCGGAGACGATTGCGCAGGTACTCGCATCCGAGGGTATCGAGATTGTCACCAACGCGCGTTTCGTCAAAGCCAGCCGCAGTGGTGACAGGAAAGTGGTTACGGCGAAGCGGGGCGACGATCTGCTGCAATTTGAGGCGGATGAGATCGTACTGGCTCTGGGACGGCACCCGAATGTGGATGGCTTGAACCTGGAAGCGGCGGGCATCGAGTACGATGCCGGAGGTATCAAGGTAAACGACTATCTCCAGACAACGGCAAGCGACGTGCTGGCGATTGGCGATGTCATCGGCGGCTATCTTTTTACGCATGTTGCCGCGTACCAGGCGGGTATCGCAGTGCGCAACGCGCTCGTTCCGGTGGCGAAGAAGAAAGTTGACTATCGCGTTGTTCCCTGGTGTACCTTTACCGATCCTGAAGTGGCGCGCGTAGGCCAGACGCCTAAGGAAGCCCGCAAGCAGCATAAACAGATGCGCGTCGTGAAGTTTCCCTGGGCGCACATCGATCGCGCGCAGACCGACGGCGAGACAGCAGGTTTCATCAAGCTGGTGCTGGTGGGCAAGAAAGATGAAATCGTGGGAGCGCACATGGTAGGAGCGCGCGCGGGCGAGTTGCTGGGCGAGTTATCGCTTGCCATGCGGCATAACCTGACCCTCAACGATATTCTGGGGACCATCCATGCCTATCCAACCATGAACACCGGCATCCAACAGACCGCTTTTGAAGCCTATCTTGATAGCTCCTCCATCGCTCGTAACCGCAAGATCATTCGCGCTATCAGTAGTTTTCGCGGGCGAAAATAATAGTAAGGTGATGGGAATGCAAAGGGTGATCCTCTTTGCATTCCCATTATCTTACTTCTTTTTAGGGGCAGGCGCAGTAGGAGCAGGTGGGCGGAAATAGCGGGCATTGGCGGTCATGCGCGTGATGAAAAAGGCGAGCACTGCGCATACCACGAGAGGGAGAATGATTGACCAGGTGATGGGCCATTTCATCACGGTAGCCAGTGCCAGTGCTATCATGCCGTACACGATGAGAAAAACGGTGGTCAGGGCCGAGACCGACATGGCGAAGCGCGTGCGCAGGTAAGACTCGATCATTTTCCTGCGCAATTCGCTCTGCTCGCGCATTCGATTTTGCGCCTCAAAGACCTTTTGACGCTCGTTGAGAAGATTCCCGCGTTCCTGGGCCAGTTCCTGTTCGAGCAAATCGTTTTTGTGTTGAGCCTGGCGCATTAACGCCATCAGTTCAGCCACATGCTGATCTTCCGTTTGCTTGACCTGAAACTCCAGCGTTTTCACCACATCGTGCAATATCGGCGGTGTATGTTCGGGCGAAAGCACCATCGTTTGCGCGGCTTCCGTCACCAGTTTACCGGCCTCCTCTTCGACGGAATCCTGAAAGGAGTGATAGAGTTCGTGGTAGCGCTGTTCCATCTCCTGCAACGCCTGCTGCTTTTGATTGAGTTCGTCCATCATTTCGCGCAGGTGGCTTTGATATTGCTCAATCTCTAACTGGTGAGCATTATGGATGGTATCGACTTCCTGCTCGAATTGCGCCTCTGCTTCGGCATACTGCGCGATACGACCCTGCAATTCCTCTACTTCGTGATGCAATCGGCGATTCTCATCGCGTAACCCGGTGATCTGACGCGCATTCAATTTACCGTTGCTGGTAGTTTCGCCGGGAATAGTGGGCAGCATATCAGTGGTGCGGTTGCGTTTCTCGCTCAAGATAACCTGACGGCTGAGATGACGCGCATAGCGCTCATATGACTCCTTGCTGGTATTGTCGTTCGTATCATAAGTTGACATGATGATGCTCCCTCATTGTCGCAATCGCGCGGCAACTGATCGTATCGCCCGTTATACGCCCGTTGATAGATGAAATTACATACTCTCTCTTCTTCAATTATGCACATAATATAAGAAATTTGCAAGAGTTTTTTCTTAAAATATGAAATGCGCTCATGCGTGTGACACTTGTGATAAGATTGTGATGGATATGAAGGAAGCTAAGACTGTATTTCAGCATGATGAAAGGGAGTTATGTCCGTATTCCAGGTAAAATCGAGCATAGCACTGCCACCTGGCTCGGCGAGGAAGCGTCCCTCGCCTGTTCAAAGATGGGTGTATGCCATCTTTGGGCGAGTAGCTGCCGTGTTGATCGTTACGTTAATTGCCATCCTGCTTGGTAAAATTGGGCTTTTCTATATATTTTTTGTGACGCTTCCTGTAGGTATGAGTCTCATAATAACACGCAATCAGCTCTCCAGGCTGCTTCATGGTACGTTTCTGTATGGCGTGTTCACCCTTTGCCTGGCGCTCATGTATTATGGCAGCGTCACCGGTATAGAAATACTCATCCATACCCCTGGATTTGGTATTCTCTACCGTTATCATGGTTCCCCCGTAGCTGTCTATATTGTTGCCGCCACCACGCTGGCCTGGGCTATCATCCTTGCGCCTGTGTATAATTACGTGCAGGGACTGATTGATCGACGTTTCAACCTGCGTGATTACGAGGCTGCCAGAGCCGTCGAAGCCTTTACCTCGGCGCTACGCGAAGAGATTGACCTGGAGAAAGTATGCGACGGGTTGCTGGCTGTTGTTCAGAAAACGATGAAACCTCTCGTTGCCTCGATCTGGGTGCGTAAACCTGCGCAAGACGATATGGGTGGTTTGCCGGTACACGCTGGAGGTGGAATAAATAACTGGCCGAAACAGCATGAAGCGCCAATAAAAGAGCAACCAGAATCCATTACGGCGGGATTGGACAAGACTTCGCCTTTCGACATCACGATTGCTGCCAGTGATCCTATGATAGTGTTTGCCTTGAGCCAGCCCGGCGCAGTGGAGGTGAGACGCTTGCAACTAGATTCGCCCGTTTTGCATATTTTGCGGGCGAACGAGGTAGAAATTGTCCTACCATTGATTAGCCAGGGAGAACTGATTGGCCTGTTTACCCTGGGGCCTCGTCTGGATGGACAGAAATAC
This sequence comes from Ktedonobacteraceae bacterium, assembly GCA_035716135.1. Lineage (GTDB taxonomy): Bacteria > Chloroflexota > Ktedonobacteria > Ktedonobacterales > Ktedonobacteraceae > CF-113. The sequence goes on along the minus strand of DASTKD010000591.1, from coordinate 1,264 downwards.
GCTCGCGCGGACCGCAGCTTGCTTGAAATGCTGGTTGCCCAGGTTGCGCCAGCGTTGCGTGTGGCGCAACTGGCACAGGCGCAGCAGGCGCAAGCGCGCGAACGCGAACGTATAGAGCAGGAATTACGTACCGCACAGGAGATTCAGCACACCTTTTTACCCAGAGAGGTACCTTCGCTCCCCGGCTGGCAGCTTGTTCCTTACTACCAATCCGCGCGCGAGGTTGGCGGCGACTTCTACGACTTCCTCCCTTTCGCGGATGGCAGGTTGGGCATCGTCATTGGTGATGTCACTGATAAAGGGATGCCGGCCGCGTTGGTGATGACGGCGACGCGCACCATGCTGCGTACTGCTGCTCAGGAGAAGACTTCTCCCTCAGAAGTGCTGGCGCGCGTGAATGATCTGCTCTTTGCCGATATTCCGCCCAATATGTTCGTCACCTGCTTCTATGCGCTTCTCGATCCTGAAAGCGGGCATCTGCGCTATGCCAATGCCGGGCATGAGCCGCCCTTTCGCCAGCGTGATGGTAGCGCTGCCGAACTCTGGGCGACGGGTACACCCCTGGGCATGATGCCCGGCACTTCTTACGAGGAGTATGAAACCACAGTAACCCCCGGAGAAAGCCTTCTCTTCTACAGCGATGGCCTTGTTGAGGCTCATAATCGAAGGCGCGAGATGTTCGGGTTTGCTCGTCTCAAAACCTTGCTTGAAGGGCAAAGCGATGATGTATCGCTCATCGACATCCTGTTGGGTGAACTCCAGCGCTTCACCGGCGAAGGGTGGGAGCAAGAGGATGACGTGACTCTGGTCGCTTTGCATCGAGCAGTGCTGCATGAGACGCCCGGTGTTCGAGATTTTCAGAAAGTCGAGACATTGGGATAAGCGTCGCCCAGGTATTGCGCCACGAAGCGCCGTAGCGTTTATATATACTTTTGTGGATCATCCCCGTATGCCGAGCAGTGATTCGACCCCTCAGCAAAGTAGGTTTCCAATGGAATATTGTGCAATCGCGCTTGCCTGGCAATTTGATAGGAGTGCGTAACGGGTATGAAATTGTCCTCCGTCCCATGAATAAGCAGGATCGGTGGTACATGAAAATCGCGCGATTTCCGCAAATGCCTCTGCCATCTTTTCATGCTACCTGCCGGATGCGCCATCAGCGCTTGCCCGAAACGCAGGCGATACACCGGCCCGCTTGCCACGACTGTACACCAGGAGAGCGCGGAAAACATGCTTTTCGTCCAGCGCAAGGAAGGAGACCAGG
>DASTKD010000590.1:0-7703 GCA_035716135.1 Ktedonobacteraceae bacterium | reverse complement strand
GCAGGCGAGCAACCCGCAGACTTCTATACAACTTTAATTCAATCAAGCGGTAAGAGATCGTCGTCTTGATGGCGTTTGCGCCTGTTGGACCAGCGCTTGCTCATGTACGCTCCTACTTTGTTGGGCAGCCAGCGCAAGAAGTGGGGATGCCGCGCAAGGTAAAGGAAGAGGCGTGGCTGGAGTACCTTCCACATGCGCGGTATCTCATCTATTTCGCCGTTATGCCTCGGATGCTCGGCACTGGAAGGGTCGGCCCAGCGGTCGCGCACGTAGATGTCTCCCAGGCGTTCAATCGTGACGGCCTGTTCGGGTACTGCTTCCGCCAGGGTATGGGCGTACTCGTAGGGCGTCTGCGAGCGGCGCGGCGAGAGACCCGCCCAGTTCGCCAGCACCGCTAAGCGCCCGAATACCTGCATAGATAGCCCGTACTCCCGGTACAGGCGACGCCACCAGAAGCTGAAGTAGAGCATACCAACTACAATAACGAGCAGTAAGCCCAACAGCACGATCCCCACGTCCTGGCGTATCTGCGCCCCAACACCGCTCTGCGTTGAAAGAGTGCCATTCGTCGAGCTATTACCCAGCAGGTTGCTATCCTTAACGTGGGGCTTATTCGCGCCCGTAGTGGCAGAGCCAGAGCCGTTCGGCAGCACTGGCGCGGTAATGCCGGTCGAGTGCAATGGGATCGGGAACGCGGTGAAACTAGCCGATGGCTCAAAGTTGACCCAGCCATAGCCGGCAAAGTAGACCTGCGTCCAGGCATGGGCATCGGAGCCGCGCACAATTAACTGGTGTGTTTTAGGGTCGAGTTTTCCAGCGGCATAGCCGGCCACGACACGCGCTGGCATCCCCAACTCGCGTGCCATAATTGCCATAGCGGAGGCAAAGTAATTGCAAAAGCCCTGTTTATCAGCGCCGAACAGGAACCACGAAACGGGGTCCTGTCCAGGCGGCGGATTGACGTTGACGTTGTATTTATAGTTACTATGCAGGTAGTCTTGCAGGTCAACCGCCATATCGTACATGGTTTTGGAGCCAGCAGTGATACTTTTCGCCAGCGCCTTGATTCTTGGGTCAAGTTTGGGAGGCAGTTGCAGATACGTATGTAGCACATCCGGGTTATAGTAATTCAAGGGCGGTGCCAGGTCAGGCAGATTCGGATTATAGGTGAATGAAGGGGCGTCCTTAGGCAATGGCACCGTTTCCAGCGTACTTATGTCGGCATTCGAGGCATAAGAGGTCACGTTGTACTGATTGCCTGCCGCCAGCCTGCCATTGGTGCGCAGCCAGGCCACAATAGAACCGTCCGCTTTTCTCCTGACAACTTGCGAGCCTTGATCGGTCAGGGCGATCTGGGATGCGCCAAAGAGGTAGGATGACGACTCGCCGGGCGGGTTGACCACCGTGATACGTTGTTGAACGGTCTTCAAGTCAGTGGCGTTGTCATAGGCAATATTGCCCGACCTCAGGTTTAAACTGTCGGTGCCGCCATTCAACCAGATATGCCCATTGTACGTATCGAAACTGATCGATTGCAGGTACTGGCTATTGTCGGTAGAGGTGAGCGTAAAGACAATATCGTTGCTCAGATTGGGGTTGCCGCCCAGCGTGAGCGTATCAGTGAAATTACCGTGATTCACCTGGTTGAAGCCGCCCGTGACGGCAAACATGCGGTTCCAGGCGTCCTGAGCGATCACCCAGGGGTTGTTATTGGCGCTCCAGATCTGCGCTGCGCTATCATTGATGTAGCCCCAGGGCAAGAACCAGGTAAGAATCAGGATGCCGATAGAGAGCATCGCGCCTGCCTGCATAAATTCCCAGCCCAGATCATCCGAGGTGCGTAGCCCCAGCCTTTTCCAGCGCACAGAAGACTCAAAGAGGTTGAAGCGCAACAACAATAATAAAGCTGCTACCAGGAACACTACCAGAAAGAAGATGTAGCCCGGATTAATGTTGCTCAGGTTAATCAGCAATACGACCGCGTTGGCGAGGATCATCAGCCAGGGGCTGCGCGTACGGTAGAGGAGCCAGGCGCTGGTGTAGGCTAACAAGAAGCCCAGCGCGGTTATAAAGAAGAGAAAGATGGAATCATCGGCGCTCGTTCCCCCGGCCAGGGCAAGCACGACCCACTGGTGAATGCCATTAGCCAGCGCTCCCAGATTCCCGCCATAATCCGCGCCTGCCGTTTGCCAGAAGGCCAGCAGCAGACCGAAAAGAACGGCGAGCGGATGCACCAGCAGGCGGGGCAAGCGTCGCTGTTTGGCAGCGATCAATCCAATTAACAGACCGAGAGCGGTGGTCAGCGTGAGAATATTCAGGTGATCTACCCACTGCGCCGCCTGCACGCTCCAGATAGTGCTGTAGACAAGCGTTATCAGCAGGAAGAGCGAAAACCAGCCTTCCGCCAGGCCAATATGTACATGCGAAAGCGCATCGCGCGGCTGCAAGCGTTTCTTGTTGCTATTGCCAGAATCACCCTGACGCGGCTCACTTATGATACGTGACAGTCTTTCTAAGGATGCATCCTGCATAAGAGCCTACCTCCGTAGCGCGAAGCGTGCCTCCGGGTCCTTTTCCAGCGCCTCGCTGATGGAAGAACCATTTTTCACACGCAGCACTGGAATATTGGCACCTTCAAGCAGAGCCAATGTGTCTTCATCCGAGGGAATATTTTCATCAAAGGAAGCCGCATCCAGACCGACAACCGCGACTTGCACGCCGCGCCGTTGCAGATGGCGCACGCCGTCATGCCAGTCACGCGATGTGGACGGGGTGATAATGATTGCCATTGTATTACGTCCGAAATGCAGAGCGTCCAATGCCAGCGACTCTTTCAAATCCGGCCCCGCGCCCGCGCTGACAACCGCGAGCAGCTCCAACATACGTTCAATCTGACGATCGCCGCGATCAAGCGAAAGAAACTCGCGTTGCGCGGCGTTGACAATCATGCCAAGAGACAGGTCCTGGCGCAACAAGAAATTGCCAATAGAGGCAGCGATAGTGACACCGTATTCCTCGGTAGAATGTTCGCCTTCGCCCGACTGCACCGCGTCATGCAGGTCAAGAATAATCCAGGCGTCCATTGCGGGATCGAGGTCAAATTCCTTCACCATTAACCTATTATAATGCGCACTGGAACGCCAGTGTATACGGTTAAGTGAATCTCCAGGCAAATAATCACGAATCGTGGTGGCATTGGTGGTATTTTGCAGGGCGCGGCGTGAGGTGCGCCCGCGTCCGGGCAGGCCGCCCGAAAACAACACAAAATTGGTGATGGGTAAAACATGCGGCAATACCAGCAGGTCGCGCTGCTCGGTCAGCACCACGCGCCGCCGGAACAGCCCGAAGGGATCGCCGCTGGTAGCAACGACGGGGCCGAGATGGAAACGCCCGCGTTGTCTGCACACGGTGCGCGCGCGCCAGGTGGCGCGTTTGCGCCCGCCCATGCTCGCTACGAAGCCCGCGCGATGGCCGGGCAGATTCGAGCCATCAGCGATTTGCACCCACAATTTGGGCAAGGCGCTAATATTGTCAAGCATCAAACGCTCATCGAAGGTTTCGCCGACCTGCACACGCCCGGTGGTGGCGGCGCGGCGGAAGACCATTTTGCGCAAACTATAACGCGCCCATAGCCAGGATATAATCAGCAGGCTCAGCAAAACATAGGTCAGGATGTACAGGACGTGCCAGCCGCTGCTGATGGAGAAGAAGGCCAGTAATAGAATGAGAATGATGGCTTGCCAGGGTCGCATAACTCAGCGCCCCTTTCCACCACCGACCCACGCGCCAGGCACAGGTACACTCTGCAAAATCTCATCCAGTACTGCTACCGAAGTTACCGCTCGCACGCGCGCCGCCGGCGTGACGATGATACGGTGCGCCAGCGTGGGTTTAGCCAGCAACTTCACATCGTCGGGGATCACATAGCCACGCCCGCGCATCGCCGCCAGCGCCTGCGACCCACGATACAGGGCCAGCGACCCACGCGGACTCGCGCCCAGGTAGACCGAGTTATGCGCGCGCGTAGCGCTGGCAATCGCCACGATATATTCGCGGATCGATGGATCAACATGGATGGCGCGTACCTGCTCTTGAATATGCACCAGCTCGTCCGAGGTCATAATCTGCGCCAGGTCGTCCAGTGGATGGTGATACTGGTGTGAGTCCAGGATGTTCATTTCATCGGTAGCCCTGGGGTAGCCCAGTTTGATGTTCATCATGAAGCGGTCAAGCTGCGCCTCTGGCAGGGGAAACGTGCCTTCATATTCGATGGGGTTCTGTGTCGCCATCACCATGAATGGTTCCGGCAATCGGTGTGTGATGCCGTCAACCGTCACCTGGCTTTCTTCCATCGCCTCGAGCAGAGCCGACTGGGTTTTCGGCGTGGCGCGGTTAATTTCGTCGGCCAGCACGATTTGAGCCAGGATGGGACCCGCGCGAAACTCAAAGTTGCCGGTTTTCTGATTGTAGATCGAAACGCCCGTCACATCACTGGGCAAGAGATCGGGGGTGAACTGAATACGCCGGAAGGTACAACCAATCGAACGGGCAATGGCTTTCGTCAAGACTGTTTTACCAACGCCGGGAACATCTTCGATCAACACATGTCCCCGGCAAATTACCGCGATCAGGCTAAAAGCGACAGGCTCAGCTTTGCCAACAATTACTTTCTCAACATTGTTAATTACTCGCTGTACCGCGCTGGCAAGGTCCTGGATAGACTGCATACATTTCTCCTGCCTGGCTGGCTGAATTTCCATTTCATAGTGGCACTATTTCATAGTGTACCATCAAAACGCGAAAGCATAAAGGAATTCGTGGCACAAAATAGACAACACTGCTGCTGTGTATAATACTACGTCACGAGATACGCATTTGTTTCACTATTTTCTTTCATCTTAGCAGGTATTGCTGAAATATGGCTGAATATTTTTATGATGGGCGGGGGTGTCAACCTTTCTTCATAATGCAAGTGTACAGGCTCGATGAGGATATGTCAATCGTTTTGCGAACATTTTTACCAGATTATGCGCTTGATGACGCACCGGCGGCAATATGCTATCATGCAACATATGAGTGAGAACAGTAAAAGTTCGATAGAAGAGCTACACGCCTATGTTTACGGGCGCGTGCAGGGTGTAGGCTTCCGCTATTTTGTGATACAAAAGGCGCACACGCTGGCCCTGCGCGGCTATGCCCGCAACGAAAGCGACGGCAGCGTTGAAGTGTTGGCGCAGGGGCAGCGCCCGGCCCTCGAACAGTTATTGTCCTACCTGCGCCAGGGACCGACCGCCGCGCGGGTGCGCGATGTGCGCGTTTCATGGAGTACGCCAACTGAACACATAAGCGGCTTCCATCTCAGGTGGTAAGGTCATACGCCGCTCGACTTTTTTCCCCATCTCATGCTACAATAGACGCGCAGAATTCCAGACCTGTAGCGAAACACACTATCACCTGATCGCGCGGAACGTTGTGCGCTGGTGAGTAGAAGAGGAAGTTTATGATTGACCGCGAAACCGTCATTCAAGTGGCGAAACTGGCCCGCCTGGGGATGACCGAAGAAGATATTGAAACCTTTAGAAATCAGCTTTCCGTTATCCTGGAAAACATCGCTATATTACAGGAAGTGGACGTGAGCGGCGTTTCGCCGACCGCGCACGCCTCGCGCCTGAACAATATTATGCGCGCCGATATCCCGCAGCCATCCTATACGCCCGAAGCGTTATTAGCCAATGCCCCCGACCAGGAAGATAACTGTCTCAAAGTAAACGCGGTGCTGGAGGAATCATAATTCATGACCGAATTATATAAACTGAGTATACACGAGGCCGGAGCGATGCTGCGCGCACGTCAAATCTCCTCGGTGGAGCTGACGCGCGCCCATCTTGATCGCATCCGCGCCGTCGATGATAAAGTCAAAGCCTTTACGCTCGTTACTGATGACCTGGCGCTGCAACAGGCGCGCGAAGCCGACCGCCATTTTGAAAATGGAGATACGGTTTCGGCCCTGACAGGCATTCCGCTTGCCATCAAAGATGTCATCTGCACACAGGGCATCACCACCACCTGCGGCTCCAACATGCTGAAAGACTTCAAGCCGCCCTATGACGCGACGGTGATGGAACGGCTCAACGCGGCGGGCGCGGTGATGCTGGGCAAGACCAACATGGACGAGTTCGCTATGGGTTCGTCTACCGAGCATTCCGCCTTCTTCCCTACACACAATCCCTGGGATCTGGAACGCGCTCCCGGCGGCAGTAGCGGCGGCTCGTCAGCGGCGGTAGCGGCAGGCATGGCGATGGGCGCGCTGGGCAGCGATACGGGCGGCTCGATCCGCCAACCCGCCGCGCTGTGCAACGTGGTCGGTCTCAAGACAACCTACGGACGCGTCTCGCGTTTCGGGCTGGTAGCGTTCGCCTCGTCGCTCGATCAAATCGGCCCCTTCGCTCGCAGCGCGCGCGACGCCGCCCTGATCTTGCAAGCCATCGCCGGACCCGACCCGCGCGACTCCACCAGTTCGCCGCAGGGCGTACCTGACTACAGCGCGAACCTGAACGGCAGCATCAAGGGCCTGCGTATAGGCGTCCCTGAAGAATACTGGGTGCAGGGGACGCAGCCCGGCGTCGAGAAGGCGGTACGCGAGGACATCGAGAAGTTGCGCGAAATGGGAGCCGAGGTCGGCGAAGTCTCGCTACCGCACACCAAATACGGCGTGCCGGTCTACTACATCATCGCCCCGGCGGAGGCCAGCGCGAACCTCGCCCGCTACGACGGCGTGAAGTACGGCTACTCCTACCGCGACACCAACGACATGTGGGAGGCACTGGAGAAGACGCGCCAGTACGGTTTCGGCCAGGAGGTCAAGCGACGCATCATGCTTGGCACCTACGCGCTTTCATCGGGCTACTACGATGCCTATTACAAGCAAGCCGAAAAGGTGCGCTCGCTCATCACCGAAGATTTCACGCGCGCCTTTGAAAAGTTCGACGTGTTGGTCAGCCCGGCCTCGCCCTCGGTAGCGTTCAAGATTGGCGAAATTTCCGACCCATATGAGATGTACTTGCAGGACGTATTCACTATTCCGGCCAACCTGGCGGGAAACTGCGGCGTCTCCATCCCCGGCGGCTTCAGCCAGGGTCTGCCCGTCGGCCTGCAACTACTGGGCAATTTCTTCGCCGAAGACACCATCCTGCGCGTAGCTGACGCCTTCGAGCGCGTCACCGATTACCATACACGCTGGCCGGAACTGTAAATAAGATGCTGCGCCGCACAACCGCGATTATCCTGTTAGCCATCGCTATCTGTTTGCTTGTTAGCGTACCGGTGCTGGCTTTCACGCCGTTGGGCGCGCATTTGCTGGGAAGCGGACAACCCGCGCCGCCACCCACATACGCGCCCACTTTCCTGAAATTCACGCCGATACCGACGCCCAAACCCACGCCTGTGCTGACGCCCAATAGCAAGCCGCCGGCCATCTCCGCCAACGAAGCCATGTTGATGGATGAAGATAGCGGCCATATCCTCTATGATCTGAACGGGGAACATGCGCAGCCGATGGCAAGTACCACCAAGATTATGACGGCGGTTATCGCTATCCAGACGGCCAATCTGGACATGCTCATCACTGTTCACCAGGACGCGGTGAACGAAGTGATAAATAACGGGGGCAGCAACGCAGGTCTGAAAGCAGGCGAACAATTGAC
>DASTKD010000589.1:0-6045 GCA_035716135.1 Ktedonobacteraceae bacterium | reverse complement strand
GACTACATCGACGCCGACCGATACGAAGTTTAATATGCTGACAGCCAATGGCTTGAATGCTCCCGCGCCCTGGGTGCCGTACACGCGCGCTGGCTGCAACTTTGGCGGCGTTGCTACCGCTAACATGGTGCTTGAGAATATCGCCACCGATATTCCTACCGTCTTCGGCCCAGGCTCACCACAGGCGCAAGAGGTAGCCAGCAATCCCAACCAGGCGACTGCCGACTTCGTTGGTATCGGCGTCCATTGCGCTCTGAGCAATGCCGTCTGTTCAAATGCCAATACGGGTGTGGCCGACAAACTGCCCGATGAGCCAGGTGGCTATACGGGATACAATGCCCTGTTTGGCAACAAGTATGTCGCGCCGGTAATCAGCCCCACCGGCCCGATGACGGATCTGAGCGGCAACGTCATTCAAAGCCCCACCGGCAATGTCGGGTTCCCAGGCTTTGATGGCATGTCTGCCAGTGTATCGCTTTCTTATATCGCTGCCATGCAGGAACATGGCGTTCCCGTTACTTACGCCTACATCTCCGATGCCCATGACGCGCACCCCAATGGCCCCGCTTTTGGCCCTGGTCAGGCTGGCTACGTCGCCGCGCTTGCCGCCTATAATACGGCTTTTGGGCAGTTCTTCACGCGCCTGGCGCATGATGGCATCAATAAGAGCAACACCCTGTTCGTCTTTACGGCGGACGAGGGCGATCACTTTGTTGGTGGCGCTCCCCAGCCAACAAACTGTGACGGCGTAACCATTCCCTGCACCTACAACCAGATTGGTGAAGTCAATGCCAACATGGCAGGTCTGCTGGCAACGCAGCAGGGTGTCACGACGTCATTCAAGGTGCATTCGGATTCGGCTCCCAACGTGTATATTACCGGCAATCCCGCTTCGAGCGATCAGACGGTGACGAGGCCGTTTGAACGGGCAGTCGGTAAACTGACGGCGGTCAACCCCATTACAGGCAATACCGATACACTAACGAATTACCTGGCCGATCCTGTGGAAATGAATCTGCTGCATATGATTACAGCAGACCCGGCGCGCACACCTACCTTCACCATGTTTGCCAATCCTGACTACTTCCTGTTCGCGGGCGCGCCCAACTGCAACTCGCCCTGTGTGGCTGTGCAAGCTGGCTTTGCCTGGAATCATGGTACTGTCAGCCCGGACATCAATACCACATGGTTAGGCATGGTTGGCCCCGGCGTGCAGCGACTCGGACAGGTTGGCACCGTCTGGTCAGATCATACCGACATTCGCCCCTCCATGATGGAGTTGCTTGGTCTAAAGGATGACTACAGCCATGAAGGGCGCGTCCTTTTCGAGATCATGAAGCCATCGGCTCTGCCTCCCGCCGTGCGCAGCAATCTTGCGGCGTTGATTGCGTTGGGGCAGGCGCTCAAGCAGATAGATGCTCCCGTTGGCACATTGGGCTTGACGACGCTGAGCATCTCCACTACCGCGCTGGAGAGCAACGCGCCGAACGACAGCACCTATACACAGCTTGAGCAGCAGATCAGCAACATTACCGTCACCCGCAATTTCGTCGCCGGTCAAATCCTGGCGATCCTTGAGAACGCGGAATTTGGCAGCTCTTTCAGTATCACTCAGGCGAATTCGAATAGCCTGATAAGCCAGGCCAACGCGCTGATAGCGCGCGCGAAGAAGTTGTGAGGCTAACGCTGATCTTACCTTTGGACGTTTTAGCCAGCAGCGTAATTAGGAGTTGTCTCATAGAAAGGTGAGCAAAGTTCTCGAAAACGCTCTGGCCTTATTGAGAAGCGGGAGGCATCCCCGCTTCTCTTTTCTTTGGTAGAATGGATTGTAGTACTCTGTCAAGTTTTATTGAACAACTTTCGCTGTCATTCTGAGCGCAGCGAAGAATCTCAGCATCCGGCGGGAGATTCTTCGCTGCGCTCAGAATGACAGCCAGGATGGCTTCATCAAGCCTGGCGGAGGAGTAGGGACGCGATTGATCGCGTTCGCATACTGGAAGGGAGCTAAACCCATGAAAGAAGCTGATATTCGCGCCTTCTTGGCCGAATTATACGAAACTGGACAGCAGCATGATAGCCGGGAGCAGGATCGTAGCAAGAAGATGCTGAATTTGGAGCCAGAGACGGCCCATCTTGTGCATATTCTCGTTCGCAGCAGCCGGCGCACGAAACTGCTTGAAATTGGCACCTCCAATGGCTACAGCACCATCTGGCTGGCCTGGGCGGCGTCGGCAACCGATGGCAGGATCATAAGCATCGACCGTGATACAAACAAACATGCCCTGGCCGACGCGAATTTGCGCCAGGTAGGCTTGCGCGAAATGGTTGACCTCAAGTGTGGCGATGCAACTGAAATCGTCGCCAGCCTGCCCGGACCTTTCGACTGTGTCTTCTTTGATGCTGATCGCTTCAGCGCTCCAGCGCAGTTGGCCTCCCTCATGCCAAAACTGGCCGCAGATGTGTTTCTCCTGGCTGACAATGCGCTCTCGCATCCCAACGAGATTTCCGGGTACTTGAGAGAACTGGAAGCTCTACCGCAATTTGATCGGGTCATTCTCCCTGTTGGTAAAGGACTGAGTGTTGCATACCGGTCAGCAGGAAGCTAAGAGCAGTTACTATCGTGAGATTGGGGTATCCATATGCCATCGCTTTCTGATCTGATCAATTTACCGGAGCATCCACTCGTCTCCCTCGTTGGAGCAGGCGGCAAAACTACCACTATGTACACGCTGGCCCGCGAACTGGCACAATGGGGAAAGCACGTCATCACTACGACCACTACGCAGATTTTTATGCCCACGCCCGATGAGACAGAGCAACTGATTATTGAAGCAGAAACTTCAAGCTTGTTGCACAAAGTGAAAGCAGCCTGGGAGCATCACCGACACATCACGCTTGCAACCAGTATAAATGAGCGCGGTAAACTCATAGGTCTATCACCTGATATTCCTGCGCGATTGATACATGAAGGTGGAGCAGACGCCGTGATTATCGAGGCCGATGGCGCGCGTCACCGCATGATTAAAGCCCCTGCGGACTATGAGCCAGTCGTGCCACGCGAAACAAACGTAGCCCTGCTGCTCATGAGCGCCGCAGCCATCAATCGGCCATTGAGCGAAGAGGTTGCGCATCGGCCCGAACGCATCGCGGAGGTAACGGGCATCAATCCGGGTGATACGCTGACACCCGCCATAATCGCGCGACTCATGACGAGCGAGCGAGGCGCATTGAAAGGCATTCCAGAGACGGCCAGCGCGTATTTGCTTATCACACATGTCACATTAGAGCAGCGCGAAGCTGTGCGGGAACTGGCGCGGCTAGCAGGCGACTCACCACGCATAGCGGGTACGCTATTTTCAGAAGAAGCAGGCGCGTGGTTTTCTGAATAATCGCTCTTGCATCCCAACCATAACTCAACTATCATATGCAATACACAGTGTCAAATGAAAATCTTCCGATGCTATCGATGAAGGAATACAGAGATCGATGAAATTTGGGCTTTACTGGTCCTATGCTACGCGCTCGCTTATTCGTGGTGGACAGAGAACGGTGCTGGCTATTTTTTGTGTCGCGGTAGGGGTGATGGCGATTGTGGGTCTGCAACTGGTGGGGATTAGCGTCAATCAAGCCCTGCTGGGCAATATTATCGAAGCGAACGGTGGTGATATTCGCCTCAATGTGGATATTGCGCCTTTGCGCCAGCGCGACCTGGCCTTCTTTGATAAACTTACACAGCAAAGACGTATCAGCGATTATGCCACTTCTTTTGATCCAGGAGGCAGCATCACACAGCCATCGGGCGCGGACGAATCCTTTGCCTTTGTAGCGGTTTCATCTAATTTCCCCCTGGTCGGGCAGGCCAATTTCATCGCCCCATCGTCTAACCTGGCGCTGCAAGACGTGGTGAGGGGCCAGAATGTAGCCATGAGTTCGACGGTGTTCAACGATCTGGGAGCGCATATCGGCAGCGTTTATCGTGTTAAAACACTGGATGGCCGCTTCGTTCCCATTACTGTTGCCGCCGAAATACAGGAAGATGGCGTTTTTCGCGGCCCGCAGGTCATCATTGCGCGATCAACGCTCGACGCTGCTCCCGGCCCCAATGGCGCTCCAGTGCCTGCGCAATATGGCGTGGTTTATATGACGGTGCCTGCTGCGAATATCAATGCTGTGCGAGCGCAACTGGGCCAGCAGTTCCCTTCGGCGCGTATCATCACGGCGAATGATCTGCTCAAGCAGCGTCAGAGCCAGGTCGATCAGATCCGTCTTTTCCTGCGCATTGTGGGTTTGCTGGCCCTTTTCATCGGCGGTATCGGCATCATCAATACGATACAGGTGTTATTGCGCCGCCGCCAGGTCGAAATCGCCATGCTCAAAACAACGGGATACCGGCGCAGGGACCTTTACGCGCTGTTCGGCCTGGAAACGGCCCTGCTAGGCATTATGGGCGGTATTGCTGGTACGCTGATCGGGCTGGGAGTCAGCTATCTGGTGCGCGGAGTCGTTGAACGCGCCTTTTTCATCCACCTGCCAATCGTGCTGGATGCGACCACGCTAATTTCTGGCCTGCTGATCGGCCTCGCTACCGCGCTGATCTTCGGCCTGCTGCCCATTGTGCGAGCTAGCCAGGTGCGCCCCCTGTCAGTGCTGCGCGAGATCAGTGAACACAGAAGCTTCTCTTCGCGGTTGTTCACGTTGCTGCTGCTTTTCCTGCTCTCCCTGCTTTTTGTGGCGCTGGCATCCGGCATTCTTGGCGATGTAGTGACGGCCATCATCGCCGTCTACGGCGGCGCGGGAGTAATCTTTGCGCTAGCCTTCGGTTTCGGTTTATTGGTGCTGGCGATAGCGCGATTGCCGGTCTACGAGAGGCCGCGCCCCCGCATGTTGCTGTGGCTACTCTTCGCGTTGGGTGTCGTGTTGCTCTCGCTGCTCGTATTCGGCGGGCTGTTATTGCTGGGTCGTGCCGCAAATGATCTGGCGATACACCTGGGCAATGGTCTGATAGGCACCTACGCGCTGGTGGTGCTGGCCGGCATGGGTATTATACTGGTTGGCGGTTCTCTGGTCTACCTGCTGGCGGTGCTGGTCAACGGCCTCGTCGTCTTTACCCCGCGCTCGTGGAAAACCGCCGTGATGCTGGCTTATCGCAATCTCGGCAGGCAGCGTTTGCGCACTACCACCACTTTGACCGCCCTGTTTGTGGGCGTCTTCGCCATCGGCCTCATCCTCATCCTTGGCCAGGGCATCAAGGACGCCGTCAACAGCACGCTCAGTACCCTTTTTACGCACAACGTCTTCGTAGTGGTATCGCCCGCTCAGAAACAGGTCATTGATGATCGACTGGCTCATTTGAAAGGCATCGATGCCGCTCAGACGCAGCAAAACCCGGTGGTGCCGCAGGTCTATCCCATTCTGATCAACGGGCGCGACATCAACACTATTCTGAGAGCGGTACGCAGGGGCGATAAGATCGATAGCCGGGACATTGTTGGCGATTTGACCAGCATCCAGGGCTTCGACTTGAGCGAAGGAAAGCAGAACGTGCCAACGCTTACCATGAAAAGCGGTCGCAATTTGGTGATAAGTGATGCTGGCACAAATGCAGTTGTTCTCGCTTCGGAACTGCAATTTGCGCCGGTTAATTTGCGCATTGGCGATACCATCGTGGTGCAAAGCGCGGATGGCTCGACAACCAGGATACTGCAAGTAGTGGGCTTCTATGATAGCTCAACGCCTACGAGTAATGAAAACTTTGCCGCTATGCTGGCCGACTCACGCATCGTGCAGCAACTGGGTGGCTCGCAGACGCTGGAGGTATTCTCGCTCAAGGTCGATGCCGACCATGTTCCCGCTCTGCGCAAAAGCCTCTTGCAAGCTGTTCCCTCGGCCATCATCCTCAGCATAGTGGATATTGACACCTTCGTCAACCAGTTGCTCAATAACCTCGTTATCATGCTGACAACCATTGCATCGCTGGCGATGATCGCCGGACTGATAATCATCGCTAACGCCGTCGCGCTGGCTATGCTCGAACGGCGGCGTGAG
>DASTKD010000588.1:0-2826 GCA_035716135.1 Ktedonobacteraceae bacterium | reverse complement strand
TACCAGGGCGACCCTTGCGGTCGCCCTGGTAATTCATACGGTCGCCCCTGGAAGACCAGAAAGGCAGCAAGTCAATGACGACCACTACCCGATCAACAACATCCAGGCGTTCAGCCTCTGCGCGACCCCGCGTGCTGGGTGTAAAAACAGAAGTGCCGCTCTTTGATGGCACACGTGTGCGTTACGTTAATCTGGATAGTGCGGCCAGCACGCCGCCCCTCGTGCGAGTACAGCAGGCGGTGGATCGTTTCGCCCCCTGGTATTCCAGTGTGCATCGCGGCGCGGGCTACAAGTCGCGCCTTTCGACGCACCTCTACGAACATGCGCGCGATGTGGTGATGCGTTTTACAGGGGCTAGCCCGGCCACGCACGAAGTCGTATTTGTGCGTAACACTACGGAAGCTTTGAACCTGCTGGCTCATCGCATTATTCTTGAACCGGGTGAACTGGTTTTGACGACGCGCATGGAGCATCATTCCAACCTGCTGCCCTGGTATCGCACGCCGCACGAAATTGTCGAGCTGACCCCCGACGGTCGTATCGATCTGCAAGACCTGGAACGCCGCTTAAAGGCACACAGTGGCAAGGTGCGATTGCTGACGGTCAGCGCGGCCTCCAACGTTACAGGGATCATCAACGATATTCACCATATAGCGCGTTTGGCTCATGCGCATGGGGCGCTCATCGCGGCGGACGTGGCGCAGCTTGCGCCGCATCGCCCGCTCTCCATTGGCGGTTTTGGCGATCCAGAACGCATCGATATTATGGCCTTCTCCGGCCATAAACTGTACGCTCCCTATGGCGCGGGCGCGCTGGTTGTTCCTATGACGCTCTTTGCGCATGGTGAGCCTATGCTGGTGGGTGGCGGTTCTGCCTGTCTGGTGACGCGCTCTGACATTATCTGGACCAGTGGAGCGGACCTCGAAGAAGCTGGATCGCCCAATGTGATAGGGGTAGTAGCGATGTCGGCGGCCCTGGAAGAGTTGATGCGCTACGGCATGGATAAGGTAGCCGGGCATGAGCGAGACCTGACCCGTTATGCTATCAAACGCTTACAGACTGTTCCAGATATTAGCTTATATGGACCAGCCTGGGATACTATGCTCTCTAGCAGAGAGGATCGCCTGGGAGTGTTCTCATTCAAGCTCGATGGACATTCGTACTCCGAGATTGCTGCTGTTCTGGCGAATGAATGGGGGGTTGGCGTGCGCAGTGGCTGTTTCTGCGCGCATCAGTACGTTGCATTTCTGATGGGAGTCTCGGATGCTGTCTCAGTAGAAATATATGATCAGCTTATATCCGGCCAGCCTGTTGATCTGCCGGGCATGGTGCGTGCCAGCCTGGGCCTTGCCAACACGCGAGACGATATTGATCGCCTGGTCGCCGGATTGACCGCGATTGCGCAGGGCAACATCCGCGCCCAATATATACAGACCCCTGGCGGCGATCTAGAACCCGCCGGCACGACTCACGAATTCGCGGCGCATGGTGAGGGCTTGTTGTGATTTATTTCCAGGGCGACCGCAACGGTCGCCCTGGAAGTCTTGACTTTACCCGGCTAGTGGAGTACCATAGGCATCGCCTGGTAACATATGTTACCATCAATACCTCAATGTAGCGGGAGTCTGAATTCATGCAGGATCGGGATGCTATGCGTTGGTTACAACTGACGTATAAGGTACCCAGTGAGCCTTCACAAAAGCGCGTATGGGTCTGGCGTCGATTACAAAATCTGGGCGCGTTCGCTCTACAAAATTCGGTGTATTTACTGCCGTTTTCGGAAGAAGTCGAAAAGCAGTTCCGCCAGCTTGTGCAGGAAATCCGCGAAATGGGCGGCGAAGCCAGTATCTTCTCGGTGGTGGCGTTGGAGGTCGCCGACGAACGACGCATCTTGCAAGTCATCACTGAAGCTCGCAATAACGAATATTTGACCGTTGTGAAGGTCTGCAAACGTTTTCTGGCGAAGGCCATGACCATCGTAGAGAGCCAGGGCTGGAACGATCAAGTCCATGCCGAGTTTGCCGAGGTGCTGGAAAAGGTGCATGTCCTGTTCCGCACAGCCAAACGCCATGATATGCTCGGCTCACTGACAGCCACCGGACGCGCCGATGCCGCCGAATCCCTTTCCGCCTGTGAGCAAGTCTTCCGCGTCCTGCTCGACCAGGAATACTCCAAAGCGCGCCGCCTCTTAGAATTGCACAGCGACCTGCTGCCTGCTGAGCATAGTAGTGAGAACGCCAACGGTAGCTCCCCGCTTGTGGAACAGGCCGAACAACAACAGGCAAGCGGCGTGAGGATTGAGCCTGGGCTGCCAGAAATGCCGATTTAGCTTCAAATGCGGAATAGCAGCAATGATGGCAACCGCTAAGCGCGTTTATTCTTGAATTTCGTCGGGATGCCGGTTTGCCCACCTCTGCATGACTTCCCCCTTTTTCTGCGCAATCCTGGCAAGCTCGTCACACCGCCCCTCAATTTGCGTAAGCGAGGTACGCGGCGAAAAGAGCAGTGACCATCCGCCCTCATCTTCCACAATGAAGATCTGCCTGCTCAGGTCCGCGCGGGCAAGCGTCCAGACCCCTCCAAAGCTCAAATCAGGCCGTACCACCGCGACAATTATTTCATCGGCCCGCGCATCGTTCGTGGCGCGCTCGATGATCTCTGCTTTCTCACGCAAAACCTTTGTCGCCTCAATCGTGCGATACGGTCGCTCCCTGGCCTCCTTTGAAAATGTGCGCATAGCGGCAAATCCTCCCTGAATGAAAACGAAAAGCCTTCGCTTTTCAGTATATCATTCTCTGAAGATGTGTAAGGATAGAATACAGTCAT
>DASTKD010000587.1:0-3589 GCA_035716135.1 Ktedonobacteraceae bacterium | reverse complement strand
TAGCCAGCGTTTAAGTGCTTGCGTGATCATTGTTACATTGCCCTTTTTAGTAGAGACGATAGTATCCCAGGAACACTCGTTCGCATCTAAGGCAAACACCTTGCGAAAGGTGTCCCTACACTGCAATCACGCACTCTGTAGACGACAATCACTAAATCAGGTACCAGGCAGAATGGGTACCAATGATGAATATAGAAATATAGTAGCACATAGATAGGAAGTCGTCAAACTCTCTTGCAATTTCATAGATGACGTGCCATAATCATGGCAGAAACGTCAGAGGTGCAGGAATGTACCTTTGTAGCCCGGCTTTTTAGTGATTTTTTCTCGTTGTTTGGACCTATTGAAACGAAAAGAAAGGCAGGTGTCGGCCATGCAGGAAGACGTTCTTGGAACCCGACGTGCCGCCATCTCGGAGACATACGTCATATGCGCTAGATGTAACAAGGCAACGAAGTTACGCTATGCGCGTGTCATTCAAAGCGATGTGCTTTCGGATAGCCATTCTGAGTTTGAATATCTCTGCCCAGAATGCCAACAAGCTCTCGCTAATGGAGAAAAAGATCTGCCGATCCAGTAATCTCTTACCTATTCTTCGCGGTGCAGTCAAAGGCAAAGGTCAAAGAGTGATTTCCTTGTACCTTTTGCCTTTTTCATTAAAAATAAAGAATCTCGTTACGAGAGTCGATTTTTGTGGGTAGACCTCCCCAAGTTACCAGATAGCAAAGCAGAACGTATCCGTATTACGCGGGATAAAGCAAATACATAGTTAACGTGTTGAGAAGGTTTTTATGGAGAAAGAATTTAGCAACTCAGATTCGGTGCAAGAAGAAATGCCTGGGGAAAATATCCCGGCCACTGTTCCAGGCGACCAGGATGAGGGACAGATTCACGAGGAAGAGGAGGAGGTGTCGCAAGAAACGTCTGTGGAGCAGGATCAGGAAGAAGATGATGGTGATGACGATGACAATGATGACAACCTGGAAGGCTTCTCGATTGGACGACGCAAGAAGCAGGACGATGAACGTTTAAGTATTCCCGACGTGCTTCCGGTGCTTCCGCTCAAGGAAACCGTCATTTATCCATTCGCGATGCAGCCATTGGGTGTAGGGCAGGAACGCTCGATTCGCCTGATTGATGATGTTATGCGTGGCAACCGCCTGGTCGTGTTGGTGGCACAAAAATCCGCCGATATGGATCAGGCCGGGCCAGACGATATCTTCAAGGTTGGCACGGTCTCGCGTGTAGCCCGTATGATTCGCATGCCCGAAGGAACGATTCAGATTATCGTTCAGGGCCTGGAGCGTGTGGAAATAGGCGAATTTACGCAAGAGAAGCCTTACCTGCAGGCTCATGTAACGCTCAAGCCGGATACCCAAGAAGAGGATAATGAGACAGAGGCCATCAAGCGCAATGTGGTTGGCTATTTCCAACGTTTGGTTGCGTTGGTACAAAATGTGCCGGAAGGCGTTGCTGCCGCTACGCTGAACCTGGAGGAGCCTCGCCAGGTCGTTTATGTGATTGCCACTTTTATGCAAATGGAGCTGGAACTGCGCCAGAAGTTGCTTGAGCTCGATTCAGTGCGCGCCAAGCTGGAAAACCTGAGCAATTACCTGGCTCATGAACTGGAGATTTTTGAGCTAGGCAAGAAGATTCAGAACAGTGCGCAGGAGGAGATGGGCAAAGTGCAGCGTGAATACTTGCTGCGCGAACAACTCAAAGCTATCCAGCGCGAACTTGGTGAAGAAAGTGAAGAGCAAGCCACCGCCAACGAACTACGGCGCAAAATCGATGAAGCGAAGATGCCCGAGGAGGCGTTGAAAGAAGCGAATCGCGAACTCTCACGCCTGGAGAAATTGCCGACGGTTTCGCCAGAATATAGCATTATTCGCACCTACATTGAACTGCTGGCGAGTTTGCCATGGAGCAAGAGCACAGGCGAGAAGATTGACGTGCCACATGCACGCGAAGTGCTTGACCACGATCACTATGACCTGGAAAAGATCAAGGAGCGTATTCTCGAATACCTGGCTGTGCGTCGTTTGAAGGAGGAGCGCGTTGTAGAACGTTTGCAACGTGAAGCCGAGGCCGCGACCGATGACGCCGACGCGGAAGGAAAAAAGCCGACGCAGCCGCTACAATCCGCTGAGGCGATCCGGCAGATCAATCGCGAGCCAATCCTCTGCTTCGTGGGGCCTCCTGGGGTTGGTAAGACCTCGCTTGGGCAGTCGATTGCGCGTGCACTGGGGCGGAAATTTGCCCGTATGTCGCTGGGTGGCATCCGCGACGAGGCCGAAATTCGCGGCCATCGTCGTACCTACATCGGGGCTATGCCAGGGCGAATTATTCAGACGCTGCGCCGTGTCGAGGCCAATGACCCGGTGGTTATGCTGGATGAGGTCGATAAAGTCGGGGCGGACTGGCGCGGTGATCCCTCGTCGGCCCTGTTAGAGGTGCTTGATCCAGAACAAAATTACAACTTCCGCGATAACTACCTTGACCTGGCTTTCGACCTATCCAGGGTCATGTTCATCGCCACCGCTAACGCTTTGGAGCCGATCCCGGCTCCGCTACGCGACCGCATGGAAATCCTGGAACTCTCAGGCTATACCGAGGAACAGAAATTGCACATCGCTCGCAACTACCTGCTGCCCAAGCAGCTTGAGGCGAACGGTTTAAACAAGGATGAGCTGACGGTCGATGACGAGACGCTGCGCCGCGTCGCCCGCGATTATACCCGCGAGGCTGGTGTGCGTAACCTGGAACGCGAAGTGGGCGCGCTCTGCCGCAAAGTGGCGAAGCAGATCGCGGAGGGCCGCGAGACGCCCATCCATGTGACGGCGGAGCAATTGCACGACTACCTGGGACGGCAACGCTTCTTCGAAGAGGCGGCTGAGCGCATCGACCGGCCTGGCATTGCTACAGGTCTGGTCTGGACTCCTGTTGGCGGCGAGATTATCTTCATCGAGGCGGCTTCCATGCCGAGTAAGCAGAGCCAATTGACGCTGACCGGACAATTGGGCGATGTGATGAAGGAGTCGGCGCAGGCTGCGCTCAGTTATGTGCGCTCTAACGCGGTTGCGCTGGGCTTACCACCCACTGTCTTCGAGGAGCAGAACATCCACATTCATGTGCCTGCCGGAGCGATTCCGAAGGATGGGCCATCGGCGGGTGTGACGATGACAACGGTGTTGGTCTCGCTTGCCAGTGGACGCAACGTGCGCTCAGATGTGGCGATGACGGGCGAGATTACGCTGCGTGGCAAAGTGATGCCCATTGGCGGCATCAAGGAGAAGGTGCTGGCGGCGTACCGTTCCGGTATTCGCACGGTGATCCTGCCCAAAAAGAACGAGCAGGATTTACTGGAAGACCTGCCCAAGGAGTTGCGCGAGCAGATGCACTTTGTCTATGCGACCGATATCCGCCAGGTGCTCGATGCCGCTCTTGAGCCGGGACAGGAGAAGGACACGAAAGATAAAACAGCATCCAACGGTAATGGCCATGAGCGTCCCAGGCGGCGCAAAAGCGAGAAAGCCGCCGCGAAGCCGTAAAAATGTTTTTATATGACAAGCGAGCAGTATATTGTCCC
>DASTKD010000586.1:0-9092 GCA_035716135.1 Ktedonobacteraceae bacterium | reverse complement strand
GAGAAGATGAAACACTGCGCCAACGTTTAGTAAAACATCTTCGTATATTGCAACGTCAGAATATTATCAATATATGGCATGACCGCAATATTAGTGCAGGAACTGAATGGGAGCAAGAAATTGAACATCATCTCAACGCGGCTCATTTGATTCTTCTGCTCATTAGTCCAGATTTTATAGACTCTGATTATTGCTATGGTAGAGAAATGAAACGGGCAATGGAGCGACACGAACAAGGTGAAGCACATGTTATTCCCATCATTCTCCGACCTGTTTACTGGCATAAAACACCTTTCGGTAAGCTACAAGCACTCCCCTCGGATGGTAAACCTATTACGAGTTCACTATGGCCCTCCCAGGAAGAGGCATTGTTTGATGCATCTGAGGGTATTCGTATAGCGGTAGAAGAAATATCTGCTAAGTTTGCTAAGGAAGAAGCTATGCAGTGTGTATTTAGAGGAAATGTACTCTACGATGAGCAACGGTATGATGAAGCTATCGATGCATACGAGCAAGCATTATTGTATGATCCCGCATGTTTTCAGGCTCACAATAATAAAGGAAGTACGCTTGGCATACTTCTTCGAAATGAGGAAGCTATTGCGTCCTTTAGCGATGCATTACAGCTTTTACCCAATGATGCTGAAATTAGCAAAAATCTGGGTCTATCACTCCTTTATCTCAACCGCCCCAGAGAGGCTATTCAAGTTTATGAAAAAGCGTTATCAGCTAATCCCAAAGACAGGGAACTGGGTAGAAGCCTAAGCGCCTTGCGCGATGAATTGGAAAGTAAAAGCGAGTTAAAACTATTATTTTGAAGTCACCTTGCCCACTACTCGCAGCTGCTTCATATTTCATAACCCCTCGCCCAATTCACATATTTCTCCTGGTTATTCCTGGTGGGATGGAGTCGCAATTTCATCTCCGAACCTTTTCCTGATTCGGATACAGCTACCATATACACCTTTCCGGTATCAGGCGAATACACCCCGAACCACTCGGCTATTCCGTAGTAGCTCACCTTCTTCGTCAGGCGATTAGTCAGCTTATGCGTATTGAACGCGATGTAGCTGCCGTCCTTTGACAACCATGCGACTTTACATTGAACACGCACCACCTCTACTGTCCGAAACTTAAAGAACCCAAAGTGCGTTTCCTCTTTGTCTACCAGATAGGCAAGATCGTAGCCGAGATAATCCGCCCAGGGCATGAGTACTTCATATCCAAGCTGCACCAATCGGTTCAACACTGCTGTTTGCCCGATTAATCCTGCGTCTTGCGTCTTTCCCATATCTTACTCTTCTCCTATTTATTGGTTACTACTCTCCTTCTTGCACAGGTATACCGCTGCTCAGCATTCCCACGAGGAAACCTATATGCCAGTTCAAGCAATCATCATATTCGCCATTGAACCAGCCACGCTTGACCAGCCATGTCAGATTGTCGATCAAATAAGTGCTTCCTGGTACACTGCCTTCCCATTCTCCATGCAGTAGCCAGATTCTACCGAGACGATAGCCTTTTAACATCTCTTCATGCTCAACTACAATTAGCGTCCTTACATTTGTTTCGGTGTTGATCCAAGTTGTCATGTCTACTGCTCTCTTTCCCCGATATTGCATAATTATGCATTACTATGCTATAATACTAATATATAAAGCGCAATTAGTCAATAGATTAGCGTCATTAAGGATACTAGTGCTGAGAAACACACAAATTGGTTGCGTGGAGCAGGGTATTGGCGTATACTTGCGTGTACCTACTAGTAAAAGGAGGTCTAGCGAGTTTATGCCAATCATCATCGATAATGAGGAATATTATACAGTTGAAGAAGCCTGTGATTACCTGGGCGGTATTACGCGGGATACTCTTCGTAGAAGGGCGGAAGTTTACGGCATACAAAAGCATACAAGAGGAGTTACGAAGCGGGTGTACTATCGAAAGGTTGATTTAGACAAACTTAATCGTCCACATCCAGTAGACGACAGTAAGCACTAGATGTTCTTTAAGGTCGCTGGATTTAGCAACGGAGGTCAGTATTTATATGCTGGAACAGCCAGGATGGCTTGCAAAGCAATATCAAATCTATGCACTCGTTGACCCACGCGATCAGGCAATTTGCTATGTAGGCGTCAGCAATGATGTAAAGCGCCGATTTTATGAACATCTACAATGTGTTGGCATTGGACAGCAAGAGAGGCGCTGGATTAAGGAATTAGGACACCTAGGTTTATCCCCTCTCATACAAATATTAGAAACAATCCAGATTACCAGTAAGCAGCGCGAAGTTGCTCACAGACGGGAAAGATACTGGATAAACGAAATGCTTCGTCGAGGGCATATTCTTCTCAATTTCTCGGTTGAAGCTGAACCTGTACGATTAAAGATCCGTGAAATTGCAGAAGCTAAGAAGATCAACATGTCCAAGTTGAGCCGTATGGCTGACGTGAACTATAACACGATACGGGCTATCTGGGATAATGAGATGAAGGACGTAACGGTCAGCACCCTTGAGAAGATCGCAAGGGCGTTAAAAGTTGATGTCTCAGAACTCATTGAAGTCTTGCCTGATGAATAAGCAAGGGTTAAGGGAAGTCACAGGCCAGGCACAATTTTGATCCGGTTATAAAATCGTCCCAAAAAAGGCTTGCGCCTGGCAATAATTGCTGGTATAATCAGCATCGTTAGATAAAAAACACGACCTTCACGCCTCATGGTTTTACGCAGTTCAACGTGTAGTTTGGAACAAAGAGGTTTCTGTATGGCAACAAACAACGACTATAGCCGTTCTTCATTCCTTATGGAACAGTACCAGCACGAAATGGATGTCATAACCGCCGCTTTGCAGGATGAAAGCCAGGATGAACGCGAAGAACGCCTTAGTCTAGCCGAAAGTTCGTGGTCATTGAGCTGCGCTTGCTTTCAGGGAGAACTTGAGGTGACTGAGATTCCCGCCTACGCTTCTGTAGCGTTTGCTCGGCCTTAGTCATGTTGTAAACGTAATACAGAAGACTTGTAGTGTGCAATGCCTCATCCACCAGATCTCCTACCGGATGCGCTGACCTATCAGACACCCGTGCAATTCGGCATGGTGTACTGGGTAAATTTTGGATACCCTTCGCTGCCGCCAGGCATCGAGGAGAAGCGTATCCTTGATTGGCATCCCGCGCTGGTCGTCTCCAGCGATCCGTTTTGTCGCCATGCCGGAGCCGTCAATGTGGTCGCCCTCACCTCCTATCGCGGAAAATTGCGTCCCTATCATCATCTGCTCTTAAAACGCGATTACCCGTTGCTTGACACCGACAGCCTCGTCAAGACAGAATTACTGTATGCCGTGCTGCGCAGCCTGCTGGCGGACCAGTACGCCATTTGCAAGTTGAACGATGCTGATCTGCGCTCGATCATGGGCAAGATTGCTAATAGCCTGGCGATCACCATGTACTATTCGCTCCATTGACCTCTTGAAAGAGAGGATGGCCTTATGAACGTTGAGTTAGAACAACTGCGCCTCCTGCCCTCCATCGATGAATTGCTGCAATCGACGACGGGGCAGCAGCTTATCCGCAACTATTCGCGCTCGCTGACCCTGCGCGCGGTACGTGCCAGCCTCGCCCACGCGCGCGCAACTATCCGCGAAGGCGCGCTTTGCCCATCATACGACGAATTGTTAGCGGATACGGCGCGTGTGCTGGAACGTGAAAACCGGCCTAATCTGCGCCCCGTCATCAATGCTACAGGCGTGATTATTAATACCAACCTGGGCCGCTCGCCGTTGAGCCAGGCCGCGCTGGCGGCCATACAGGAGGCGGCGAGCGGGTATTCCAATCTTGAATACGATCTGGAAGTGGGCGAACGCGGCTCGCGCCATACGCATGTTGCCGCGCTGCTGCGCGAGTTGACGGGAGCCGAGGCCGCGCTCGTGACAAACAATAACGCTGCTGCCGTGTTGCTCGCGCTCAGCACGCTGGCGGGCGGGCGCGAGGTGATTATTTCGCGCGGCCAACTGGTGGAGATCGGCGGCGGCTTTCGCATCCCCGATGTCATGCGTCAAAGCGGTTGCCAGTTAATCGAGGTTGGAGCCACCAACCGCACGCGCCTGAGCGATTACGAAGCGGCTCTGAGTGAGCGCACTGCCATGTTATTAACCGTACACCCCAGCAATTTTCGCCTGATAGGCTTCATTGAAACGGTATCTACCGCCGCGCTGGCCGAACTCGCGCACCGGCATGGGCTGCTGGTGATGGATGATCTCGGCAGCGGCTGTTTGCTCCATAGCGAACGCTTTGGATTAGGACACGAACCCATGCCGCAGGAGAGCATCGCGGCGGGCGCGGACGTAGTATGTTTCTCCGGCGATAAGCTGCTCGGTGGTCCACAGGCAGGAATCATCGCGGGCAAAGCTGATGTTATCAAACGCATTGCCAGACACCCACTCATGCGCGCCGTGCGCATCGATAAAATGACATTGGCCGCGCTGGAAGCTACCCTGCGCCACTACCAGCGCGAAGAGGCCGCGACCCATATCCCCATCTGGCAAATGATCGCGGCAACTCCCGCTTCGCTCTCCAGCCGCGCCACCAGATGGGCCTCGCAATTGCAGAAGCAGGGCATCATGGCGCATACGCAGCGCGGCGAATCAACCGTCGGTGGCGGCTCGCTCCCCGGCGAAACGCTGCCCACCACCCTGCTCGCCCTCGACGCCGCGCATGTCTCCCTCCCACTAGATGAACTTGCGCACCGCCTCAGAATGCGCCCAGCCCCCATCATCGCCCGTATCCAGCATGATACGCTGTTGCTCGACCCGCGCACCGTGCTGAAAGAACAGGATAAAGAAGTGACGATGGCGTTGATGGAAGAAGCTGGGAGGCTTCTTGGATAGAGAATTTGGCGACTTTCAAACGCCGCAGCTTTTAGTAGATGCGGTACTCAAATGCCTGAGATCATCTGGCAAAGAGTGGTCTCGAGTCATTGAACCTACTTGTGGTCGGGGAAACTTCATTGAGGGGTTGCTAAAACAGGCTCTGCCTCCAGACGAAATTCAGGGAATAGAGATTCAAGATGCTCATGCCAATCTCGCCTGTAAGGTCACAAAACAATCTGTAAAAACAAGAGTAGTTATTCAAAGAGCTAATCTTTTTGATCTGCATCTCCAACGTAATATACATTGGAGCGGAAATGGGTCTCTCCTCGTTTTAGGGAATCCACCCTGGATTACTAATGCTGAACTTGGTTCGCTTGAAAGCACTAACCTTCCGGCGAAAACAAATGTCAAGGGTTTGCAGGGGCTTGAAGCTCGGTTAGGTAAATCGAACTTCGATATTGCCGAGTATATCTGGTTGAAACTTATTCGTGAGCTTGTTTCGGAACAACCGACTATTGCGCTATTATGTAAAACTTCTGTCGCAAGAAACGTTTTGCAATTTGCATTTGAGGCAAGTTTGCCAATTCGTAATGCATCCATCAGAAAAATAGATGCAAAGAAATGGTTTGGAGCAGCAGTTGATGCGTGCTTATTTTGCGTAGAGGTCGGTTCTGGTGAACCATATTATGCCGCAACCCTTTATGATGATCTTTTCACAGATGAACCTGTATCTATTATGGGTATGGTTGGTAAACAGTTAGTGGGAGATATGCTGGCTTATCAGCAAGTAGCCCCAATTGACGGCATTTCCCCTGTTACATGGCGTCAGGGATTGAAGCATGACGCGGCCTCAGTTATGGAACTGAGCTATGACACTCATGGTAATCTTCACAACAAATCAGGGGAAATTGTCGTGGTTGAGCCTGATTACATTTACCCTTTATTGAAAAGCTCAGACCTCTTCAATAAGGTAAACATGCATCCTCATAGAGCTATCATCGTACCGCAAACGCGGCCTGGCGAAAATACCCTGGCATTACAACAAACTGCACCTCGTTTATGGAGCTATCTCACCGCTCATATGGATATTTTTTCACAGCGGAAATCATCAATTTATCAAGGACAACCTCCGTTTACCATTTTCGGGATTGGAGAGTATTCTTTTGCTCCCTACAAAGTTGGCATCTCCGGTCTGCATAAAACGCCGCGCTTCCGGGCAATTGGTCCAATTGATGGATTACCTGTTATGCTTGATGATACCTGTTACTTTATTGCCTGCAACTCTGCTGAACAGGCAGCCTTTTTAACAGCCCTCCTCAATGACCCATTATGTCTGGAGCTTATTCAATCGATAGCGTTTCTTGATGCCAAGCGCCCAATTACAAAGAAGCTTCTCCAGCGTATTGATCTCAGGGTCCTCTATCACAAAGTGGATCGACATGCCCATCTTTTACGATTTAAGAGTGAGCTTGAGCGTCTGGGGTTCGAAAGAGACTTGCAAGAAAGAGAAGCGGACTCAATCGAAAGATTTCTTGATGAGTATTCGCCAGAATCGCGCCGACGAAAACCACCGTATACTATGGATGCATTGTTTCCTGATAGCATGGATATTCTTCATTCCACCGCACTTTAGATAGATTTGTATCAAGAACAATACATCCACAGTTCCAGAGCCAGTAATTAGCGTTCCTCTCCACTCAGAATGCGCACATAGCTCCTGTAGCGCAGTTCGTCGATCACTCCATCTTCCATTGCCTGGCGGATGGCGCAGCCGTCTTCATCGACGTGCAGGCAGTCGGAATAGAGGCATTCGCCGAGGTAGGGGCGAAATTCGATAAAGCACCAGCCCAGGTCTTCGGGCGCAATATCATACGCGGCCAGCGCGCGAATACCCGCCGAGTCGGCCAGCCAGCCGCCGCCCGACAGCGGGTAGAGCTGCGAACCGGTGGTGGTATGTTTGCCTTTGCCGGTGGCCTCGCTAACCAGGCCCGTTTTAAGCGCCATGCCCGGCTCTATGCTGTTGACCAGGGAGGATTTGCCGACGCCGGATGGCCCGGTGAACAGGGTTGTGTGTTCTCTAAGCAACTCGCGTAGTCCATCGACGCCTTCGCCCGTTTTGTAGCTGGTCCAGATGACGGTATAGCCCAGCCTGGCGTAGAGTGCTGCCGCTTCATCTACATAGTTTTCGTGCAGGAGATCGACTTTGTTCAGGCAGATGATGGGGTGAATTTGCGCGGACTCGCAGATGGCAAGGTAGCGGTCGAGCATTCCAAAATGGGGTTGAGGCTGCGCGGCGGCGAAGACCAGCGCAACCTGGTCGAGATTGGCGAGCATGGTCTGCTGCATGGGTCTTTTCTCGGTCGAGCCGGCGTCTTTGCGCGTGAGCGCGCTCTGACGCGGCAGAATCTCGTCGATCAGGCCGGTTTTGCTGTCAAGCCTGTGCAGTTTCACAAAATCGCCTACCGACAGGCGCATGGGCAGCACGTTGACGCTCGAATCGCGGTGTTCGATGCGCTCTGATTTTGGTAGCGTGAGCATTTTGTCGTAACGCGGGCGCGACTTGCCGGCGGATTTTGCTGATTGAGCCTGGGCAAAGGCTTTTTTGAGTTTGCCGCGCAAGGTGCAGCGCAGCACGCCAATCTCGGTATGAACGTCGTAAATGCCGTGCGCGCCGTTCAATACCACGCCGGTCAGCGTCTCCGCATGGGTCTCAGGGTCGTTAATCAATACATTCCCTCCAGGAGAATAAAAAAACACGGTTTAATCAATTCATTGATGTCTACCGTGCGGAGGGAACAGGCCATGTCGCGCTTCTAGCGGATAGCAGGCAGTGGTTTCTGTTTCAAATCGTCCTGCGAAGTCCGCCGAATGCCCTCAACGCGGGTAGACAAGGTGCATACAAGCACAGTTGGTACATATGTGTGCTTTCCCATATGTCGCACCTCCTACACATAAGACTGGCAAGCCAGAATTTAGACAAACATCATCTCTTCGTGCTTAGAGCATACTCGATAAAATGGGGGTTTGTCAACACTTTTTAGCGCATCTCAAAACGCGCTTCCACTCTGCCGAATTGGAGCAGATCGCCATCTTTGAGCGGCTGTAGCTCATAGGGAACAAGAACCTTGCCATTCAAGCGCGTCTTGTTGCGCGAATTGCGGTCTTCGACCATCCATGTTCCTTGCTGGTACATCAGCCGCGCATGTTTGCGTCCCAGCGTCAGAGCCGGGTCGTCGATCTGAATATCCGGGTGGATTTCATGTTTGGGGTCTTCACGCCCGATAATCAACTTCTCCCCCGTCAGGGGAAAAGCTTTGCCGCTTGCTACGAGTACCAGCCGCGCCTCCAGCGCGTGGGTAAGAGGCGTTGAGCCGCGCATGATTTGCTGAATAGATTCCAGCCCGTTAATAAACTCGCGCGGCGTCTGAAAGCGGGCGGCGGGCGACTTCGCCAGGGCGCGTTGTATAAAGGCATCGATCTCAGGCGCTATATCGCGTCGCTCGTGATAGATTGACGGTATGGGATCGTTGAGATGTTTGAAAATAATATCCACCACCGTGTCACCACTAAAGGGGGGATGCCCTACCAGGCTTTCATAGAGGACGACAGCCAGTGAATAGAGGTCAGAACGGGTATCGGCATCATGTCCATGCTGCATCTGTTCAGGAGAACTGTAGTAGGCCGTTCCCATAAATTTATCGGTGGTGGTGATGGTTGGCGTGTCGGAACTGCGCGAGAGTCCGAAGTCGGCCAGTTTCACGACGCCCTTGTTGCTGATGAGAATGTTCTGCGGCTTGATGTCTCGATGCACAACCCCCGCTCTGAACGCGGCATCCAGCCCTTCGGCTGCCTGGATGATATAGTTGAACCCGCGCAAGGCATCCACCGGCCCATACGTCTGAATATACCATTTGAGGTTTTGCCCGTCGATATGATTCATCATAATGAAATAGATCGAGCCTTCGTTGCCATAGTCCACCAGGCGCACCACATGCGGGTTATTCAAACTCTGCAAAATGTAGGCTTCCCGCTTGAAGCGTTCGAGCAATTCGCTATCATCGGCGTGATCGAGATGCATGATCTTCGCGGCGTAGATGTAGTTGGTGAGCAGGTCGCGCGCAACATACACAGTGCCGAAATTACCGTTGCCGCGCTCGTCAATCAATTTGTAACGGCCATTGATAATGTGTCCGATCAATTCATGACTCATCATATTTCAGTTATCCTATAT
>DASTKD010000585.1:0-3380 GCA_035716135.1 Ktedonobacteraceae bacterium | reverse complement strand
AGGCGTCC
Organism: Ktedonobacteraceae bacterium; assembly: GCA_035716135.1. Taxonomy (GTDB): domain Bacteria; phylum Chloroflexota; class Ktedonobacteria; order Ktedonobacterales; family Ktedonobacteraceae; genus CF-113. Next base: position 3,372 of record DASTKD010000585.1, on the reverse strand, counting down.
TGTGGGGACAGATCCAGGTGTCGCACTTCTCAAGTATCGTCGTCGCCGCCAACATCGTCCAGAGTGGCTACCTGTTCTTCTCAGGGGATCGCGCTGCTTTCTTTGGCGCGATGATGCAGGATAAGAACGGCAGGCTGTTCATGGTCTTCGATACGAGCAGTGCCAATCTCAATCCGAGCATCATGATCGCGTCGCGCAGGGCCTCCGACCCGCTGGGCAGCATCGGCAACGTCAAATTTATCATCAAGGGACCATCGGCGACCTTTAACTCACGCTGGGGCGACTTCGAGGCCGCTTCGTATACCGGCTTCGCTTCCAACCACGTGTGGGTGGCTTCGCAGTACTCCGTGAGCGGTGACTGGAACACCTTTATCGCTCGCGTCTCGTAAGTTGTCCCTGGGCCGGATACCCGCAGGCGAAGGTGGTTGCCCGCAGGCGAGGGCCGGATGCCCACGAGGGGCATCCCTACATTACAGGATGCCACCCCGCCCCTCCACCGCCCTGTCTCTGGTCAGGCAGGGTGGGGCGGCGGAGGGGCCGCATGTTATGTAGTGACGCCTCTTGTGGGCGTCAGGGAAATGGGCTTTGCCCATTTCCCTCATAACTTAACCATTTCTTAACTACTTCTTAACCACATCCCCCTTCCCCGGCTGCTTGTCTGTTTTGTATACTCGTGTCAGAATTATATTCAGTGCCGTGACCTTGTGTAAGAACTCTCTACCCAATCTACTACATCTATTTGAAAGTGAGACCGATTCATGCATTTTCCCTCTCGTCTCAAAGTGAGCATTTCAGTGCTGGCCCTTTTCGCGCTGGCCGGCTCGTTTATGCTCTATGGTCTGCTGTCTCGCGGGAACCCGACACACGCGGCCACTGTAAAGTCTTTTGGCGCGACAACGGGTACGCTCACCCCTTTCGCGGTCGTCAACCCTAAAAGCCAGACTATGACCGCCGACGCGACTGCTACTGGCTCAACGCATCCCAGAGGCGCGCGCCGTTACCAGTCTTCAAACAATGCACCCGCCCACGCTCCGCAGGTCAGTTCCTCTTCCCAGGTGTCGCCTACCGGGACACTGCTTGAGGGGTTCAACGGCGTGAGCAGCCGTGACAGCGCCGTAACCAATTTTGGCGCGGAATTTGAGCCGCCCGATCAGGGCCTGTGCGTTGGCAATGGTTTTGTCGTCGAGCCGGTCAACTCGGCCTTCACCATTTATCGCAACAATGGGCAGGTAGTGGCTGGCCCTTTCAACGTCAACAAGCTCTTCGCTGAAGGCTTCAAACAGTTCACCAGCGACCCGCGCTGCTATTTTGACAAAGCGACCAATACCTGGTTTGCGATCATCCTCTTCATTAATAGCACCAACACAGCCGCGCGCACCGACATCGCGGTGAACAATAGCGGCGATCCCACCACGCCCTGGACGGTGTTCCATCTCGATGCCACCGACAACAATCATCCGGGCTGCCCCTGTTTTGGCGACCAGCCGACGCTGGGCATCGACGCCTTCAACCTGTATATCACCACCAACGAATTCTCCATTACTGGCCCGGCCTTCAATGGCGCGCAAATCTACGCCATCTCCAAACCGGACCTGGTTTCGCTCTCCAAACAGATTCACTTTGTGCATTTTGACAACCTCAGCATCGGCGGCTCGATTGCAGCCAGCGTGCAGCCCGCCCTCACCAATGGCGCGCCGCAAGCCGAGTTCTTCTTGAACTCGCTGGACCCCAACGGCACCGGCGATAATCGCATCGGCGTCTGGGCCATCACTAATCGCACAGCCGTCTGGAAAGGCGGCGTTCCCACCCTGTCCAACGTGGTACTCACGTCTGAGGCGTATAGCGTTCCGCCCGGCGCGCAGCAAAAAGGCGCGACCAGCCTGCTCGACTCCGGCGATGATCGTATGCAGCAGACGCAGTTCATCAACGGCAACGTATGGGGCGAACTCGATACGGCGGTATCGATCACCGGCGATACGGCGGTACGCGCGGGCGCGGCGTGGTTCAAGGTAAGTCCGAGCCTGGATAACACGGGCGTGCTGACAGCCAGCACCAGCATCGCCAATCAGGGCTATGTCGCCTCCAAAGGCAACTACCTGCTCTACCCGGCTCTACAAGCCAGCAAAACGGGATCGGCTGGTATGGTGCTGACGCTCTCCGGCGCAAACCACTTCCCCGGCGCGGTCTATGTCGTGATGCGCCAGGGCCAGAACGCTTTCGGCAAAATCAACATCGCCGGATTCGGCACCACCTTCTATTCTCCCAGTTCGACTCGCTGGGGCGACTATTCATGGGCGGTACTTTCTCCCGACGGCCAGAGCTTCTGGTTCGCCACTGAGTATATGCCACCGCGTTCCAGCCAGACGGTAGACCAGTTGCAAGACTGGGGTACCTTCGTGATGCAGGTCAGCGCATAGCCAGGCATTCCATTATAAAGAGAGAAGCCAGAGCAACGGCTCCGCTGTTGCTCTGGCTTCTCTCTTTTCCTTATTTGCCTTGTTTTCGGCTGCGATGGTACAATTTTCTAAAGGCGCGATAAGGATAAACGAAAACATGCAGCGAAATACGAAAACTTCATCACAGGTACCTGAACTGGATCAACCCGATCTGTATATTAACCGCGAATTGAGCTGGATTGAGTTCAATCGCCGCGTTTTTGAGCAAGCGCAGGAGAGCCGCCATCCTTTATTGGAGCGCGTCAAGTTCCTCTCAATCTTTGATACCAACCAGGATGAATTTATCATGGTGCGTATCGCCGCCTTGAAAGATCAACTGGTGGCGCATGTACCCTCGCTCAGTCCCGACGGTCGAACGGCAGAGCAACAACTGGACGCCGTGCGCCAGGCGCAGGCCCCGCTGGTGCAGGAGGTCTGCCAGTACTGGCGCAGCGAGATGATTCCCCTGCTGGCGGCTCAGCATATCTATATTCTGGATTACGAGCAATTGGACAAGCAACAACGCGCCGCGATGCGTAGCTATTTCGAGCGCGAGGTCTTTCCAGTGCTGACTCCCCTGGCGGTTGACCAGGGACACCCTTTCCCGCACATCTCCAATCGCAGCCTGAACCTGGCCGTAGCTATCACGGGCGATCACTTTGCGCGTGTCAAGGTGCCGCCCAGCCTGCCGCGTCTCGTGCCTGTTCCCCTGAATAAAGCCACGCCGGACGCGGTGGCTTTCGTCTGGCTAGAACAGGTCATCGCCGCTCACCTGAGTATGCTCTTTCCCGGCTTCGATGTTTTAGAAAGCTATGCCTTTCGCGTATTGCGCGATGCGGATATCGAGATCCGCGAAGACGAATCTTCAGACTTGCTGGAAAGCATTGAGCAGAGCTTGCGCGAACGCCGCTTTGGAGCGGTGGTCAACCTGGTAGTC
>DASTKD010000584.1:0-6903 GCA_035716135.1 Ktedonobacteraceae bacterium | reverse complement strand
CGAAGGATCTCTGCGATGCCAGCGAGAGATCCTTCGCTGCGCTCAGGATGACAAATGGTGGGCATGGCCTATCCCGCCCTGGCAATGTCACAGGACAGGGGCGACCCTTGCCTCCGCCCTGGCTCCGATACTATCCATCATCATCACATCCTCATCGGAGATCAGTTGTGTCTCGCCGTCTTTCTTGCGCAGGCGCACCAGACTGTCGAGGCTCTGTTCAAAGGTGTCGTCGTGGCTGATGACAAACAACTGGTCAAAGCCGCGCACACGTCGGATTTGTTCGGCCAGGTTGGTGCGGCGCAACTCGTCCATATTCTGCGTCGGCTCGTCGAAGAACGCCACGTTGAGCGTGGAGAGCTTCTTGAGCAGGGCCAGGCGCACGGCCAGCGCCGCGCTCATCTGCTCGCCCCCGCTCAGTTGCGCGAAGGTGCGGTTCACGCCCTGGCGGCGCAGCATTATTTCGTAGTCATTATCCCAGCTCAACTGGGCGCTGCGATCACCCATAATCTCGCCAAAGATGCGGTTGGCCTCGCTGGATATGTCGTCGAGCATGGCCTTCAAGACATGCGGCGCGGCATCGCGGATGAGCTTGCGGAACTGCTCGACCATCTTTTGCAGGTCTTCGAGCGTACCCTTTTCTTTCGCCGCCGCTTCGAGTTCGCGCAATAGAACTTCGGCATGGTCTATTTTGCGCGTGAGTTCGTTGATCTTGTCCTGTAAATTGCTCATTTCGATAGCCAGCCCGGCCAGTTCATTATCGAGGTTCTTGATGTGCGTCTCAACCTCGCTAAACTCTTGCGGGCTGAAAGCTGCCTCAGCCTCGTGATATGCCTGCTCCGCCGCCTGTAGGTCGCTGGTGGCCTGTTCTGCTTTATGCGCGGCCTCCTGGTGAGCGCGTTGGCGTTCGGGCAGTTGTCGCGCCACATCCTGATTTTTCAGGTAGGTGTTGAAGCCCGCCTTGCATTGCTCGCGCACGGCTTCCTGCTGCCCGATGTGTGCATCCAGGTTGCTGTATTGTGCTAGCTGCCGTAGCAATTCTTGCAATTGCTGTTCATGCTGCTGCCCCTGTGACTCTTCCATTTGCAATTGCTGCCGGTAGCCAGCTTCGCGCTTGAGAATTTCCTGCTGCGCCTTGCTCGCCGAGCGCGGATCGTTCAGAGCGGTGATCTGCTCTTCAACCTGTTGCAGGTGCCGGGCGCTATCACGCAGTTCATCCGCCTGCCGGGCGCACTCGCTCATTTCATCGCCAAGCTGTTTGAGCGAGGCGCGCAACTGCTCCTCTTGTTGGTACAGGCCATCCAGTGTGCGCACCTGTTGATCTGCCGTCTGGCTCTCATCAAGTTCCACTTTTGCCTGCGCAATATCTTGCTCGACAAGCGCCAGTGCATTCAAGTCCTCTTGCAGGCTCTCCGTCTCGCGTTCGAGGTGCAGAACGTCCTGCGCTGCCTGTTTAATCTGATCCGCGAACCTGTCGCGGCGCTCCGTATATTGCCCCAATTTGCTAAATTCATCGGCGTAACGCCTGGCGGGTGTCATACGTTCTGTAAGTATTGCCTGCTCTTTACCGATGATCGCCAGGGCTTCCTGGTCTTTTTTTATCTCATCATCAAAGTACGATTCCAGACTGCCAATGCCATGCACTTGAATATTCTGGCATGGTTCGTGTAGCAATGGACACAATCCGCCAGCCGATAATCTGCGTGACTTCTTATAGCCATCAATGTTGCCTTCTAGCCTGTGATGTCGAGCAGTCAGTTCTTCAAACTCTATTTGTAACTTTGGTAACTCTTCCGCTTCCGAGCGGTGTTCTTCTAATTTGAGGAGGAAATCTTCCGCTTTGCGCAGGTTAGCGGTGGCGCGTTCCCGCTCTTCCCGCTTTTCCTGAAGTTGCTTATTTTTCTCTTCGTATTGCAAACGTTTGGAGCGGCGCTCCTGCGTTTTTGCCTGCAACGAGACCATATGCTCGATACGCGCATTAAGTTGCTCGGCCAGCGGGATGAGAGGTTCAATAGCGGCGATACGTTGTTGCGTGACGGCGAGTTGTTGCAAGCTGGCGACCTGTTTCGCATCCAGGCGCTTCACTTCTTTGAGCAAGCCCTGGTATTGCGTGACCTGCTGTTTGTAATTATCGCGCCGTTTCTCCAACTCATATTGCTGCTCGACAAGCGGGGTCAGTTCGATCAGTAGCTGGCGCGCCGACTCGACTTCGCGCAGGCGCGATTGAAAGTGAGAGATGTTGGCTTTCACGGTGGCAAGCGCATTGGCATGCGTGTGTTGCTGTTGCAGCAGCGTGTTGCGTCGCGCTTCGTCCTGGCGCAACTGGCGTAAAAGCGCGTCGGCCTCAGTATAACGTTCGTAATCGGCCTGGCTGTTTTCGAGCGCGAGGTGTGCGGTCTGCGCCTCGCTCAGTGAGTTTAAGCTGCTTGCCAGCCGTTCTTGCGCGCCAGCATAGACGGTTTTCTGTTGTTCGTGGCGCGAGTGGCAGCGTTGCAGTTCTTCGCGGCGCTGCTTGAGCAATTCCGCGCGCGCCCTGGCTGTCACAAGCTGCTGAGTGATTTCCGCGTTGCGAGCCTTTTTTTGCCCATCTTCCTGCTGCGCGTTTTTCAGGGATGCGCGCCACTCTCCCAATTCGCGCGTCTCTATCTCAAGTCCATGTATTTTATTTTTCTGCTCTTGAATCTGTTCCTCGTATTGTTTGCGCACATCTAACAGGTAATCGAAGGCGATCTTGTAATCCTCGATCTGGAGCAGAGCATTGAAGGTTTCTTTGCGTTTGGCGGGCTTATCCAGAAAAATAGCGGTGAAGGTTCCCTGCGGCACGCCCAGAGCATCGCTGAAGAGGCTTTCAAGTGGACGTTCGCGGTCGATGCCGAAGAGTTCGTGCAGCTTATCCAGCACGTCGGCGCGTTGCTCGACGCGGGAATCGGCCTCTTCGTCGTACACCATCCACGAAGCCCCCGCGCCGCAACGCCGCTCAACCACGTAGGGCCGGTCATCGCTGCCGATCAGGTGAACCACCACTTTGCCAAACTTCTCGCCTTCGCGCACAAACTGGCTCTGATTGTACGAAAGATAATTAAAAAGCGCGTAGCCGATGGCCTCGACAAGCGTGGTCTTGCCCGCGCCATTTGCTCCACTGATAGCGGTAGTGCCGCGCCGGAAATCCACCGCCAGATGCCGGTAACTCTTGATATTCTCCAGTTCGATACGGGTGATGAGCATACTAATGCGCCTTCCTGACAGTTCTGAAATAGCAATCTCCCACTTTCCAGTTCTCTCCCTGACCTCAAAAAGTGGAAATGCACAGGCGCATTATAACATGGTTGGGTTGGGATAGCATCCCTACAAAATTGCCTTCTCCGCCTCCTCTTGTTCCCATAATTCGCGTTCGCGCGCTTCCTGCTCCTTCTCTTTTTTCTGCATCCAGCGCAGGAAGAGGGCGCTCATGATGATGATGTAGATGATGTTGCCCGGCACCCACATGATGAGGCCGCCCAGTTGCTGGTCGGTGGCGGCGGAGATGCCCCAGACGCGCGGCGCGGCTATGTAGGGCGCGTAGAGGGGAGAGGTGAAGGTGAGACCCGCGCCGAGCAGGACAACGGGCATTCCGCTCAGGAAGAGGTACAGGATTTGCCCGCCGATGGAGAGACGCGGCAGGTCTTTGGATGGGCTGAAGATGGGCCACCAGTTTAGCAGTCCGAAGATGATAAAAGTCAGGTGTTCAAGGATATGGATATTCTGGTTTTCCAGTGTCGCATTATAGAGCGCGGGCGCGTGCCATAAAAAGAAGTCGGCGTTAAATAGCACAAAAGCCACAGCCGGATAGGTCAGGAAGCGCATAATGGCAAAAAGTGTCCTGTTGCGCACAATTGGGCGCACAAACCATTCAGGCGTGCCAATCAGCAGTAATGGAGGTCCCACAATGGTCAGGAAGAGGTGCTGCACCATATGCGCGCTGAATAAATAGGAGTCGCCCAGTTCGTCCAGTGGCGAGACAAGCGCCAGGAACATCAGACCCACGCCCAGCATAAAGGCAAAAATCTGCCCCTTGCTGGCTGGCTCAAAATGATGCCGTTTGCGCAGCGGCCCAATAGCATAAAGATATAGGCCGACTATCAGCGCCGCGCCAATCACAATTGTCGGGTCCCAGTTCCACTCCGTAAGCCAGAAATTAAGTCCAATGTTCGCCATTTCGCCGACCTTCCAGGTGTATAAATATTCTGGATAATACTATAGCAGTATCATAGGGAGAGGACAATATGTGCATGTCAAAGCTTTACGAAAGTCGCTCGCAGAGAGCATGGCGACCGCAAGGGTCGCCATGTCCCACATACGCGGTCGCCATGTACTTCCGCTTCATTCAGGCATTTGTAAGGCGTGTTTGCTGCCTTGCAAGGATGGTATCAGGCACTTCTCTGACAATACAAAGCGTTAGATTCGCTTATTTTCTATGAAGGATACCTGGGAATCATGAAATATTTACGTCGCATCGCATGGGTTGCGGTCGGATTTACCTATTTTCTTATCGCGCTGGGCGGGACTGTGCGCGTTTCCGATTCTGGCCTGAGTTGTCCTGACTGGCCGTTATGCTTTGGCAAGGCTTTTGCCCCGGCAGGCATTCACGCCTTTCTGGAACAGTTTCATCGCTATACAGCCTCAATTGTCAGCGTGTTACTTATTACCACTACTGTACTGGTGATTATCTATGCGCGTAAAGATCGGCAGCTTTTGATACTGGCCCTGCTCGCGCCGATCTTCCTGGTGATCCAGATTGTGCTGGGCGGCCTGACCGTGTTGATGAAACTGCCACCGGAGATCATCACGGCCCACCTTGCTACCGCGCTGGTGATCTTTGCGCTGCTTATCACCATCGCCGTGTTGTCGGGAAAAGCGAAACCGGCTAAAGAGCATCCCGCGAAAACGCGCAAGTTTGCGCGCCTGGCGATTACGAACGCCATCCTGGTCTACGGCCTGATGTTGAGCGGCTCGTATGTCACCAATAGCAGCGCGGCGCTGGCCTGTCCCGGCTGGCCGTTGTGCGGCAACGCGCCCAGTTGGGCCATTGCGCTACATCTCAATGACGTAAACATGTTTCACCGTATCGTGGCGACCTTCGTAGGACTTGTGATGATCTGGACGCTGATTTCTGCCATACGCCGCTACAGAGTGGCGCGCGGACAGGCTATCGTCGCATTGGTAGCGGGTATCCTCTTTGTCTTCCAGGCTGGCATAGGCGCGGTGATCGTGCTATCGAAAAATCAGGATTTCGTGCAGGGGTTGCATCTCGCAGTGTCAACGGCGGTATGGGGGATGCTGGTGGTGCTGGCCGGACTGGCAACGCGCCAGTTACGCGCCGCGCCTAATGGCGACGAACTGGAAGCCCTCGAGCAAGAATACGAAAGGGAAAGGCGGGAAGTCGGTCCCGTTCGCGCCACACTTTCCAGTTATATCGACCTGATGAAGCCACATGTCACCGTACTTTTGCTGGGAACGACGGTCGCGGCTATGGCTATCGCTAAACAGGGCTTGCCGCCGTTGGGTCTGATCTTCGCCACGCTGGTAGGCGGCGCGATGTCAGCTGGCAGCGCCAACTGCATTAACTGCTATATCGACCGTGACATTGACCAGATCATGGGGCGCACACAACGTCGCTCGTTGCCGGCGGGCAGGGTGCAGCCAACGCAGGCGCTTATCTTCGGTCTGGCGCTGGGCATTGGCTCCTTTGTAATATTGGCGGTTTTCGTCAATATGCTCAGCGCTTTGCTGGCAACCTCGGCCATTCTCTTTTACGTCTTTGTCTATACGATGTGGCTCAAGCGTTCATCGGCCCAAAATATCGTCATCGGCGGCGCGGCGGGCGCGGTGCCGGTGCTGGTCGGCTGGGCTGCCGCGACCAATACCGTCACCCTGCCAGCAATCTGGCTCTTTGCCATCATATTTTACTGGACGCCGCCGCATTTCTGGGCGCTTTCACTGCTCATACAAAAAGACTACGAGAAGGCCAGCATCCCTATGTTGCCGGTGGTCATGGGCGAGCGCGAGACGCGCAAGCAAATTTTGCTCTATTCGCTGTTGCTACTGGCTGTGACGATGGTGCTTTTCGCCATGCGCGCGATGGGTCTTTTTTACCTGATATGCGCCCTTGTACTCGGTGGTATACTGGTGTACATGGCGGTGCGTCTCATACGCGATGCATCGAAGAAATGGGCGCGCACACTTTTCTGGTACTCGAACTGCTATCTCGCCATGATTTTCGCGGTTATGGTAGTGGATAGGGTCATCCATTGAGGTCTGCGTTATGCGCAATCGGGCCAGACGATGTTGTCTTTGATGCCTGACGCTGTATGCTAATGAAAGGTGTCAGGCCCCGAAAGGACGAGAAATGAGCATGAATTGGCGTATAGCTTCTCGACTATCGGTGGTTACTCTGGCATTACTGGTAGTACTCGTCGTTGCGATCTACAGCCTGCGCAACAATACTGCCGCGCCGGCAGCCACCACTCCGGGCGTAGACCAGTCGGGTTTGCAAGGGACTGATCTCGATAGCACGCTCGCGCCCGATTTTCGCCTGAAAGATCAATTTGGTAAGCAGGTTTCCCTCTCGCAATTCAAGGGCCGCCCGACCATCGTTACCTTCCTCTATACTCATTGCCCCGATGTGTGTCCCATCGTTGCTGATAAACTGCACACAGCTTTACAAACGCTTGGCAAGGATGCCCCGCATGTGGCAGTGCTGGCCGTGAGCATGGACCCCAAAGGGGATACTGTCTCCGCCGCGCTCAACTTCTCCAAAGTGCATAAACTGGTCAATTCCTGGCATTTTCTGGTTGGCAATCTCGATCAACTCGCGCCCGTCTGGTCGAGTTACACCGTTGATGCGCAGGCTGCCACCAGTTCAGGTAC